>NZ_JBYVMD010000099.1:0-4483 GCF_058145955.1 Pseudomonas sp. A39 | reverse complement strand
TCCGCTTTCGACCGAGAGGATCGAAACGTTAATAGAGCCAAACAACACTGCTCTACCAACTCCTTCTGGGCTTCGATGAACTGAAGCAACTCGCTGTCGAATTCTGCGTAACTCTTTGTTTACCAAGGAGTTTTTCGTTTCGACTGCGCCGGAAGTGGGGCGAATTATAGACAGATATAATTCGCCGTCAACACTTAATTTCGGGTTTATTCGGATTTGAGCGTAATACGCGCAAATGCCTTCTTCCCCGCCTGGCAAACGTGGGTGCTACCCAGCTCGCATATAAAGGTACGATCTACGACCTCGCCATCTACACGCACACCACCCGAACCCAACAGGTCACGTGCTACCGCCGAGTTCTTCACCAAACCTGCTTTATTAAGGACGGCAGCGATTGGCATCGCTTCAGCAGCAGACAGCTCGATCTCCGGCAAATCATCCGGCAACTCGCCGTCCTTCATGCGATTGCCCGCAGCACGGTGAGCATTAGCCGCTGCTTCTTCGCCATGGAAGCGCGCAACAATCTCTTCCGCCAGCTTGATCTTCACGTCACGCGGATTGGCGCCTGCCTCTACATCAGCACGCAGCGCATTGATCTCATCCATCGAGCGGAAGCTCAGCAACTCGAAGTAACGCCACATCAGCGCATCAGGAATCGAAACCAGCTTGCCGTACATGACGCCCGGGGCTTCCTGGATACCAACATAGTTACCCAGAGACTTGGACATCTTCTTGACGCCATCCAACCCCTCCAGCAACGGCATAGTCAGAATGCACTGGGCCTCCTGGCCATACGCACGCTGCAGCTCACGCCCCATCAGCAGGTTGAACTTCTGATCGGTGCCGCCGAGCTCAACATCCGCACGCAACGCCACCGAGTCGTAGCCCTGAACCAGCGGATAGAGGAACTCATGAATGGCGATCGGCTGATTGGTAGAGTAGCGCTTGTCGAAGTCATCACGCTCAAGCATGCGTGCGACGGTGTACTGGGAGGTCAGGCGAATGAAATCCGCCGGCCCCATCTGATCCATCCAAGTGGAGTTGAACGCCACCTCGGTCTTGGCCGGATCAAGGATCTTGAATACCTGCGTCTTGTAGGTCTCGGCGTTATCGAGAACCTGCTCGCGAGTCAGCGGAGGGCGCGTGGCACTCTTGCCGCTCGGATCGCCGATCATCCCGGTGAAATCACCTATAAGGAAGATGACCTGATGCCCCAGCTCCTGGAACTGGCGCAGCTTATTAATAAGCACGGTATGGCCCAGGTGCAAATCCGGCGCAGTCGGATCAAAGCCAGCCTTAATACGCAGGGGTTGGCCACGCTTGAGCTTTTCGATCAGCTCGGCCTCGACCAACAGTTCTTCCGCACCACGTTTTATCAGCGCTAGCTGCTCTTCAACCGACTTCATAACAGACCCGCAAGGCTCAGATTCAAAAGGGAACCAACCATACAAGATCAGGGACTAATTACAAGTTTTGCCCTGCGAACGGACACCGTTCAGCAAGCCCAGCGTTCGCGAGCTTGCGCCACAGATGATTTGGTTATATTTTATACAGTTATTTCATCTTCATCATGTCATTCATCTTTTCCATTTCATCTTCAAAGTCAAATTACCTATGACCACTGAACCGTCTAAAGCGCCGCCGCTTTACCCGAAGACCCACCTGCTCGCCGCAAGTGGTATCGCCGCCCTTCTCAGCCTGGCACTCCTGGTATTCCCTTCCAGTGACGTAGAAGCCAAACGAACATCCCTGAGCCTTGACTTGGAAAGTCCGGTTGAACAACTGACACAAGATCAAGACGCTTCCGACGCACAACAAGCCACAAATGCTCCAGTGGACTCACCGTTCGCCCAGATAGAAAATAGCCCGGAAGACACACAGCAAGCCGCTCAGACTAAGGCCGCGCCGACTGTAGACACAGCCAAGAATCCCCAGCACCGCGAAGTCATCGTTGGCAAGGGCGATACGCTCTCGACGCTATTCGAGAAAGTCGGTATCCCCGCAGCCACCGTCAACGAAGTACTCGCCAGCGACAAACAAGCCAAGCAGTTCACCCAGCTCAAACGCGGTCAAAAGCTGGAATTCGAACTGACACCCGACGGACAGCTCAACAACCTGCACAGCAATGTCAGCGACCTCGAAAGCATCACCCTGACTAAAGGCGCCAAAGGCTTTGCCTTCAACCGCGTCACCACCAAGCCGGTGATGCGCTCCGCCTATGTACACGGCGTAATCAACAGCTCGCTGTCGCAATCCGCGGCCCGCGCCGGCCTGTCCCACAGCATGACCATGGACATGGCCAGCGTGTTCGGCTACGACATCGACTTCGCCCAGGACATCCGCCAAGGCGACGAATTCGATGTGATCTATGAGCAGAAAGTCGCGAATGGCAAAGTGGTCGGCACCGGCAATATTCTCTCCGCACGCTTTACCAACCGTGGCAAGACCTACACCGCCGTGCGCTACACCAACAAACAAGGCAACAGCAGCTACTACACCGCCGACGGCAATAGCATGCGCAAAGCCTTCATCCGCACGCCGGTAGACTTCGCTCGCATTAGCTCGCGTTTCTCCATGGGTCGCAAGCATCCAATTCTGAACAAAATCCGCGCCCACAAAGGCGTCGACTACGCTGCCCCGCGCGGCACGCCAATCAAGGCGGCCGGCGACGGTAAAGTGCTGTTGGCCGGACGCCGTGGTGGTTACGGTAATACCGTGATCATCCAGCACGGGAACACCTACCGCACCCTGTATGGGCACATGCAAGGCTTCGCCAAGGGCGTGCAAACCGGCGGCACCGTCAAGCAAGGCCAGGTGATCGGCTACATCGGCACTACCGGCCTGTCCACCGGCCCGCACTTGCACTACGAATTCCAGGTTAATGGGGTGCACGTCGACCCGCTGGGCCAAAAACTGCCAATGGCCGATCCGATCGCCAAGGCCGAGCGCGCTCGATTCATGCAACAGAGCCAGCCGTTGATGGCGCGCATGGACCAAGAGCGCTCCACCCTGCTGGCTTCGGCGAAGCGTTAAGGTATGTCGCTCTATATAGGCGTGATGTCCGGGACCAGTCTCGATGGCCTGGACATCGCTTTGATCGAACAGGCCCCGGCGATCAAACTGATCGCCACGCACTACCTCCCCATGCCGGATACCCTGCGCACCGAGCTGCTCGCCCTGTGCGCCAGCGGCCCGGATGAGATCGCCCGCTCAGCAATCGCCCAACAGAAATGGGTGAACCTGGCAGCACAGGGCATTCACGCATTACTCGTTCAGCAACACCTCAAGCCCCAGGACATCCGCGCGATCGGCAGCCATGGCCAGACCATCCGCCATGAACCCGCCCGGGGCTTTACCGTGCAGATCGGCAATCCGGCCTTGCTCACCGAGCTGACCAACATCACCGTGGTCAGCGACTTCCGCAGCCGCGATGTCGCCGCCGGCGGCCAGGGCGCCCCGCTGGTCCCGGCATTCCATGAAGCACTGTTTGGTGAACGCACCGGCAACCGTGCCGTATTGAATGTGGGCGGTTTCAGCAATCTCAGCCTGATCGAGACCGGTAAACCTGTAGCCGGATTCGATTGCGGCCCAGGCAATGTGCTGTTGGATGCCTGGATTCACCAACAACGCAGCGAGCACTTTGATCGCGATGGTCAGTGGGCTGCCAGCGGCAAGGTTGAGCCCCAACTGCTCAATGCCCTGCTCAGCGATCCATTCTTCGTGGCCAAGGGCCCCAAGAGCACTGGGCGCGAAGTGTTCAACCTGGAATGGCTGCATCAACACCTTGGCCGTCTCCCCGCATTCGAACCTCAAGATGTGCAGGCCACGCTGCTGGAGCTGACCGCGCTCACCATCGTCGAGTCGTTGCAGTCCGCCCAACCCCAGACAGAAACACTGCTGGTGTGTGGCGGTGGCGCTCACAACGCCACGCTGATGAATCGCCTGGCAGCCCTGCTACCGTCAACCCACGTCAGCAGCACCGCCACCTATGGCGTAGACCCCGACTGGGTCGAGGCAATGGCCTTCGCGTGGCTGGCCCATTGCTGCCTCGAAGGCATCGCGGCCAACCGCCCGAGCGTCACCGGCTCACGCGGGCTTCGGGTGCTGGGCGCGATATATCCCGCCTGACCGCCCCCATAATCCGTAGACAGCAAAACGCCGCTTGGCCTATCAAAGCCAAGCGGCGTTTCTGTACTGCTATAGATCAGATCGAGAACGAAGACCCACAACCACAGGTGGTCGTAGCATTAGGGTTCTTGATCACGAAACGTGAACCCTCCAGACCTTCCTGGTAATCCACCTCGGCACCTGCCAAGTACTGGAAACTCATTGGGTCCACGACCAGGCTTACGCCCTCGCGCTCAACGATGGTGTCATCATCGGCCACATCTTCATCGAAGGTAAAACCGTACTGAAACCCTGAACAACCGCCGCCCGTAACGAATACGCGCAGCTTCAAGCGATCATTACCCTCTTCATCGAC
>NZ_JBYVMD010000098.1:0-5638 GCF_058145955.1 Pseudomonas sp. A39 | reverse complement strand
GTAGTGAAACGATGCATCGCCGATGGTAGTGTGGGGTTTCCCCATGTGAGAGTAGGTCATCGTCAAGATTAAATTCCGAAACCCCATTTGCGAAAGCAGATGGGGTTTTGTTTTGGGCGGTCGAAAATGCATAGAGGTGGGCTACGGTTGCTTTCAGTCCTAAAGTCCGGCGTTTCTATGCAATGACCCTGCGCATGGCTATCATGCGTGCCTCTTTGTGAGGCGATACTTGCATGCTGACGTTGTTAAAACTTCTGAAAGATGGACGATTCCACTCCGGAGAAGCACTTGGTGCTGCCCTGGGCGTCAGCCGTAGTGCTGTCTGGAAGCAGCTCCAGCACCTTGAGGCTGAATTGAATCTGTCCATTCATAAGGTTCGTGGTAAGGGATATCAGTTGGCGTCACCGCTGGTGTTCTTGAGTGCTGAAGGTATCGCGATGAATGCGCCCGTCTTGGCATGGCCCGTTCATATCTCTGATTCCATTGACTCCACGAATGCCGAAGCTTTGCGCCTTGTTGATGCTGGATGTGCGGCGCCGTTCCTGGTGCTTGCCGAGCAGCAAACCGCGGGAAGGGGCAGAAGAGGGCGAAAGTGGGTCAGTCCGTTCGCACAAAATGTTTATTACAGCCTTGTATTGCGCATTGAGTCTGGCCTTCGGCAATTGGAGGGCCTAAGTCTCGTTGTGGGCTTGGCGGTGATGCAGGCTTTACGCGAGTCAGGCGTGCGTGGGGCGGCACTGAAATGGCCAAACGATGTGCTGGTAGGGCAGAAGAAGATCGCCGGGATTTTGCTGGAGTTGGTAGGAGACCCGGCTGATATCTGTCACGTTGTCCTCGGAATAGGCATAAATGTGAACATGCAGAGGGCTGACGAGGTGGATCAGCAATGGACTTCGGTGCTGCTTGAGACAGGCTCTTCTGTTGATCGCAATGCTCTGGTGGCGCAATTGGGTGTGCAGCTGCAGCGCTACCTTGAACGACATCGGGAGGGTGGTTTTGTCGCACTTCAAGAGGAGTGGGAGCAGAGTCACGCTTGGCAGGGGCGGTCGGTGTCTCTCATTGCGGGTGTCAACCAGGTCGATGGGGTTGTACTGGGTGTAGACCGTCAGGGGGCGTTGCGTTTGAGTGTTGAGGGCGTTGAGAAAATATACAGTGGTGGTGAGTTAAGCCTGAGGTTGCGTGATGATTCTTGAACTCGACTGTGGGAATAGCTTTATCAAGTGGCGTGTGCTTGATTCGGGTTCCGCAAGTGCCTCTGCGGAGGGGGTTGTTCGTTCTGATCTGGCATTGATTGAAAATCTGTCAGCGCTGCCTCGATTGCTGCTGACGCGCTGCCGATTGGTCAGCGTTCGGGCCCTGGAAGAAACAAGTAAGCTGGTCGAGGCCTTGCACGAGGCTTTTGGCGTTACCGTTTCCTGCGCTGCCCCGGCACGAGAAATGGCCGGAGTACGCAACGGCTACGAAGATTTCGAGCGTCTGGGGCTCGATCGTTGGCTGGCGATGCTGGGTGGATTCAAGCTGGCGCGCGGCGCTTGCCTGGTACTTGATTTTGGTACGGCTGCCACAGCAGATTTTATTGCGGCGGATGGTGAGCACTTGGGTGGCTTCATTTGCCCAGGTATGCCCCTCATGCGCAACCAACTGCGAACGCATACGCGCAAGATTCGGTATGACGACGCCGCCGCGGAAAGGGCGCTGGAGCGTCTTTCTCCCGGTCGTACGACGGTGGAGGCCGTGGAGCGCGGTTGTACGTTGATGCTGAGAGGGTTTGTACTGACTCAGTTAGAGTTGGCGCGAAGCTACTGGGGCGATGACTTCACCGTGTTTCTGACCGGGGGGGATGCTGATTTGGTGGTGGATGCAGTGCCGCAGGCGGAGCTCGTGCCCGATCTGGTCTTTGTCGGTTTGGCGATGGCTTGTCCTTTGTCCTGAGGTGATTATGCGTTGGCTATTTTTGCTTTTACTTGTTCTCAATGCCTTCTATTACATTTGGCATCAGCAAGAAGCCCCTTTGCGCGCTAAAGATGTCACGCCTCTGAGCCTTTATAAGGGCTCGCAGCAGGATATTCGACTGCTCAGTGAGTCCTCCGATGCTGTGGTGCGTAGAGAGCGCGCAAAAGCATCTGAAGCGCAAAATACTTGCCTGTATATCGGTGGGTTTGCGGATCAGCGTCAAGCGCAGTCTGTTGAGCAGCGGCTCCTAAGCTTGGATATAAAGGTCAAGGTTCAGCTGCTGAATACTGCGGATGCATCTGGCTACTGGCTGCGTGTGGCCCCTGAAAGTCGACGCCTGGCCGACGATCTGCCCTTTGAAAACCTTGCTAAGGAATTCAATGAGTTAAAACATAAAATAATGTTGTGCGAAGGCGTTGCAACTCTCGAATAGTTTGCATAGAATGGCGCCCGCTTCGCAGTGAAGACCTTTAAGGTCGACAGCGTGAAGCGAAGGTCAATGCAGCTAACCTCATATTTTTAAATGAGAAAATGCTTGACAGAAGGTCGGCGTAATGTAAAATGCCGGCTCGCTTAGGAGGGGTTCCCGAGCGGCCAAAGGGATCAGACTGTAAATCTGACGTCTACGACTTCGAAGGTTCGAATCCTTCCCCCTCCACCATTTTAGCGTGAGCTGCAAGCTCCGCGGGTATAGTTTAGTGGTAGAACCTCAGCCTTCCAAGCTGATGATGCGGGTTCGATTCCCGCTACCCGCTCCAAGTTTGCAGGTTGTGCACGGTGTTTTGCTCTTGTAGCTCAGTTGGTAGAGCACACCCTTGGTAAGGGTGAGGTCAGCGGTTCAAATCCGCTCAAGAGCTCCATATAACAAGGCAGATATGAAAATATCTGCCTTTGTTTTAACAGCTGCCTCGGCTTGATGGTGTTGTGCTTGGCTTTGTTGCTAGGTGATTTCAAGTCTATAGGGGTTGGTTGTTGTAAAGTCTTTTTCAGGCCTGCATAATGGTCGGCCTGATTTTGTTTTAGGTCAGTAGCTCAATTGGCAGAGCGACGGTCTCCAAAACCGTAGGTTGGGGGTTCGATTCCCTCCTGACCTGCCAGATTCACGTGGTGTATCTGGCTTTCTTTTCACAGGATCTTCATAGATGACTCCTAAGGCTGAAGCTCAAAGCTCTCGTTTCGATCTGGTCAAGTGGCTCGCTGTAGTCGCCTTGGTGGTCGTAGGCGTTGTTGGCAATCAGTACTATTCTGCTTCGCCGATCCTGTACCGTGTGCTCGCTTTGCTTGCCCTTGCTGCTGTAGCTGCCTTTGTGGGCCTGCAGACTGCCAAAGGCAAGTCTTTCGCGGTCCTGGTAAAGGAAGCTCGCACCGAAATCCGTAAAGTCGTTTGGCCGACTCGCCAAGAAACCACGCAGACCACGTTGATTGTTGTGGCTGTTGTTCTGGTTATGGCGTTGCTGTTGTGGGGGCTTGATTCCCTGCTCGGCTGGCTTGTTTCCTTGATTGTTGGCTAAGGGTGTCCCGTGGCTAAGCGTTGGTACGTTGTGCATGCTTACTCGGGTTACGAGAAGCATGTTATGCGCTCTTTGCTGGAGCGCGTAAAGCTGGCAGGCATGGAAGATGGCTTCGGCGAAATTCTGGTTCCCACTGAAGAAGTGGTTGAAATGCGGAATGGCCAGAAGCGTAAGAGTGAACGTAAGTTCTTCCCTGGCTACGTGCTGGTACAGATGGACATGAACGAAGGTACTTGGCACTTGGTCAAGGACACTCCTCGTGTTATGGGTTTCATTGGCGGTACCGCTGATAAGCCTGCTCCGATCACCGACAAAGAGGCGGAAGCAATTCTGCGTCGTGTTGCTGATGGTAGCGACAAGCCTAAGCCGAAGACGCTCTTCGAGCCGGGTGAGGTTGTTCGTGTCACAGATGGTCCGTTTGCTGATTTCAACGGTACTGTCGAAGAAGTTAACTACGAAAAGAGCCGGATCCAAGTGGCAGTGCTCATTTTCGGTCGCTCTACCCCGGTAGAGTTGGAGTTCAGCCAGGTCGAGAAGGTCTAGCTGAGCAAGCATCCCAACCCCGCAGCCCTAGGCTGTGGGGTTTTGTCGTCACTGGGATAAACGCGCAAGTAACCGGGGAGCCTTTCGAGGCGTTCGAACCCGTAATTGGAGTGCCTCATGGCCAAGAAGATTACCGCTTACATCAAGCTGCAAGTGAAGGCCGCTCAGGCCAACCCTAGCCCACCCGTCGGTCCAGCTCTGGGTCAGCACGGCGTGAACATCATGGAGTTCTGCAAAGCCTTCAACGCCCGTACTCAGGGTCTTGAGCCAGGTCTGCCAACTCCAGTGATCATCACTGTATACAGCGACCGTAGCTTCACTTTCGAAACCAAGTCGACCCCGGCTTCGGTTCTGCTGAAGAAAGCTGCTGGTCTGACTAGCGGTTCCGCTCGTCCGAACACCGTTAAGGTTGGCACCGTGACTCGTGCTCAGCTGGAAGAAATCGCGAAAACCAAAAACGCGGATCTGACTGCAGCTGATATGGATGCAGCCGTGCGTACCATCGCCGGTTCTGCTCGTAGCATGGGCCTTAACGTGGAGGGTGTGTAATGGCTAAGCTGACCAAGCGCCAAAAGGCTATCGCCGGCAAAATCGAAGCAGGCAAGGCCTACAACTTTGTAGACGCTGCTGCCCTGCTGACCGAGCTGTCGACTGTCAAGTTCAGCGAGTCCGTTGACGTTGCTGTAAACCTGGGTGTTGACCCACGTAAATCCGACCAGGTCGTTCGTAGCGCAACTGTGCTGCCACACGGTACTGGCAAGACTGTACGTGTAGCTGTCTTCACCCAAGGCCCGGCAGCTGAAGCTGCTCTGGCCGCTGGCGCTGACCGCGTTGGCATGGACGACCTGGCTGCCGAAATGAAAGGCGGCGACCTGAACTATGACGTAGTTATTGCTTCCCCGGATGCAATGCGCGTTGTGGGTCAGTTGGGTCAGATCCTCGGTCCACGTGGTCTGATGCCTAACCCTAAAGTCGGCACCGTAACCCCAGACGTAGCCACCGCGGTTAAAAACGCCAAGGCTGGTCAGGTTCGTTATCGCACCGACAAAAACGGCATCATCCACACCTCCGTTGGCAAAGTCGGCTTCGACGCCGTCAAGCTGAAGGAAAACGTTGAAGCCCTGATCGCTGATCTGAAGCGTATCAAGCCAGCTTCCTCGAAAGGTATCTACGTCAAGCGCGTTACCCTGAGCACCACTATGGGCCCAGGTCTGGTCATCGACCAAGGCTCGCTGGACGTATAAGACACAGGTTGACGCGAGAAATCGCGTCAATTGAAAAAATTGGGGTCCCTGCCTGGCGGGGGCTATCCAAGACCGTAGGCGACGTAAGTCTTAAACCACAAGCCTACGCAGATGGTGCTCCCGGTTCCTTACCGAATCAGACACCAAAACGACATCCGGCTCCGGCCAGATGAAACGGTAACAAGCAGGAGTTAAACCCGTGGCAATTAATCTCGAAGACAAGAAGGCCATCGTCGCTGAAGTCAACGAGGCTGCCAAAGCTGCTCTGTCCGCTGTCGTGGCTGATGCCCGTGGTGTGACAGTAAGCGCTATGACCGGACTCCGTAAAGAGGCTCGTGAAGCTGGCGTATACGTACGTGTTGTACGTAACACCCTGCTCAAGCGCGC
>NZ_JBYVMD010000097.1:0-6069 GCF_058145955.1 Pseudomonas sp. A39 | reverse complement strand
CCACACAGGGAGAAAACATGGCTGTTGATATTTTCATCAAGATCGGCGACATCAAGGGCGAGTCCATGGACAAGGCCCACAAAGACGAGATCGACGTGCTGAACTGGAGCTGGGGCATGGCCCAGTCCGGCAACATGCACGTGGGCGGTGGCGGCGGCGCGGGCAAGGTGAATATCCAGGACCTGTCGCTGACCAAGTACGTCGACAAGGCTTCGCCGAACCTGATGATGCACTGCGCCAGCGGCAAGCACATCGACAAGGTCAAGCTGACCGTGCGCAAGGCCGGCGGTGAAAGCCAGGTCGAGTACATGGTGATCAACCTGGAAGAAGTGCTGGTCACCTCGCTGAGCACCGGCGGTTCGGGTGGCGATGACCGCCTGACCGAAAACGTCACCCTGAACTTTGCCCAAGTGATGGTCGACTACCAGCCGCAGAAAGCCGATGGCACCAAAGACGGCGGCGCGATCAAGTTTGGCTGGAACATCCGTTCCAACACCAAGCGCTGATAGCTCTGGTGGCCGTGGTTCCCCACCACGGCCCCAGAAACCTGCCCCGCTCAACAACTGTCCCTCTCACAACCCGTCCGTGGAGCTGCTTTGGTGGTAACTGAAATCGCTTCCCGCGACCGTCTGCAACCGTCCCTGCTGGACCGGCTGACCGACGACGACCCAACCAATCCCAAGGAAAGCGCCGATAAACGCGTGCTGTCCCTGACCCAATTGAAAGCCTCGGTGCTGCGTGACCTGGCGTGGCTGCTCAACACCACGTCGTTGCTCGATGCCGATGCCACGCTGCACACCCCGGCCGGTACGTCGGTGGTCAATTACGGCCTGCCGGCGCTGGCGGGCAACAGTGTTTCCAGTGTCGACATCAAGGCCCTGGAAGCCCTGATCTACCAGGCCATCGCCACCTTTGAACCGCGCATCCTGCGCCATACCCTGCGGGTCAAAGCCCGTGTCGGCCATGGCGAGATGAATCACAACGCCCTGAGCTTCGAGATCGAAGGCGACCTGTGGGCGCAGCCGGTGCCGTTGCGCCTTTTGCTGCAAACCGACCTCGACCTGGAATCCGGCCATGTGCGTGTGGTGAATGCCGACCAGCGGAGGCGCCCATGAACCCGCGCCTGCTGGAGCTGTACAACCAGGAACTGCACCACGTGCGCGAAAGCGCCGCCGAGTTCGCCAAGGAATACCCGAAGATCGCCAGTCGGCTGACCCTGTCCGGTATGGACTGCGCCGACCCGTACGTCGAACGCCTGCTTGAAGGGTTTGCCTACCTCACGGCCCGCGTGCAGCTCAAGCTCGATGCCGAGTACCCGACCTTCACCCATAACCTGCTGGAAATCGCCTACCCGCACTACCTGGCGCCGACGCCGTCGATGACCGTGGTGCAATTGCAGACCGACCCGGATGAAGGCTCCCTGGCCAGTGGTTTCCCGCTGCCCCGCGACACGGTATTGCGTGCCGCCCTCGGCCGTGAAACCCAGACCTGCTGCGAGTACCGCACCGCGCACCCGGTGACGTTGTGGCCGTTGCAGGTCAGCAGCGCCGAGTATTTCGGCAACCCCGCCGCCGTGCTGGGCCGCCTGGCCGCCAGTGAACCGAAAGCCAAGGCCGGCCTGCGCCTGACCCTGCGCACCGGCGCCGAATTGCCTTTCAACAGCCTCGACCTGGATAACCTGCCGCTGTACCTCAGCGGTGCCGACGAGCAACCGTTCCGCCTTTACGAGCAGTTGTTGGGCAACGCCTGCGCGGTGTTCGCACGCAAGCCCGGCGGTGACTGGGTAGAACGCCTGCCGCAGGACGCATTGCGCTCCCGTGGTTTTGACGATGCCGACGCCGCCATGCCGGTTGTCGCGCGGGCCTTCCAGGGCTATCGCCTGTTGCAGGAATACTTCGCCCTGCCCCACCGCTACCTGTTCGTCGAGTTCGCCGAGCTGAGCCGTGCGGTCAAGCGTTGCGACGGTCAGGAGTTGGAACTGATCGTGTTGTTCGACCGCCACGAACCGAGCTTAGAAGGCAGCGTCGGCGCTGCGCAGTTCCTGCCGTTCTGCACGCCGGCGATCAACTTGTTTCCCAAGCGCGTAGACCGTATTCACCTGTCCGACCGGGTCAGCGAGCACCATGTGATCGCCGACCGCACGCGGCCGATGGATTTCGAGATTCATTCGTTGAGCGGCATCACGGGCCATGGCACCGGGCCGGAACAACCCTTTTTACCGTTTTATGCGGTGCGCGACCCGTCGCGCTATGGCCGCGACCAGGCCTATTACACCGTGCGCCGTGAACCACGCGTGCTGTCCAGCGACCAGCGCCGCAACGGCCCGCGCTCCACCTACGTGGGCAGTGAAACCTTTGTCAGCCTGGTGGACAGCGGGCAAGCGCCCTACCGCCACGACCTGCGCCAGCTCGGCGTGACCGCGCTGTGCACCAACCGCGACCTGCCCTTGTTCATGAGCGTGGGCAACGGCAAGACCGACTTCACCCTGGCCGACAGCGCGCCGGTATTGGCCGTGCGCTGCGTCGCTGGCCCGAGTCGCCCGCGCCCCAGCCATGCCCATGACGCCAAGGCGTGGCGCTTGATCAGCCAACTGTCGCTCAACTACCTGTCGTTGAGCGAACAGGGCCAGGGCGCCGGCGCCTTGCGTGAATTGCTGCGCCTGTACGGCGACAGCAACGACGCGGCGCTGCAATTGCAGATCGAAGGCTTGCGCGAGGTCAGCAGCAAAGCGGTGACCCGCCGCCTGCCGATGCCCGGCCCGATCGTGTTTGGGCGCGGCCTGGAGATCACACTGGAATTCGATGAAAACGCGTTTCGCGGCACCGGCGTATTCCTGCTCGGTGCGGTGCTGGAACGCTTCCTGGCACGCTACGTGTCGATCAACAGTTTTACCGAGACGGTGATCCGTACCACCGAACGCGGCGAGATCATGCGATGGAAAGCCAAGCCCGGACGTCGTCCGACCCTGTGAGTACCCTGGATGCGATGCATCAGGCGCCCTGGGAATACGATTTCTTCCAGGCGTTGCGGCGTATCGAGTGCGAATCGCCGGAACTGCCGCGCCTGGGCCATTCTCTGCGCCTGGCGGATGACCCGCTGCGCCTGGGTCAGCAGGCGGATTGCACCTTTGCCCCGGCCACGTTGGCGTCGGTCGATCCCGGTGGCGACGGCAAGCCGGCGCGGCTGGAGCAGTTCTTCTTCGGCCTTGGCGGCCCCAACGGCCCGCTGCCGCTGCATATCACCGAATATGTACGCGAGCGCCAGCGCAACAATGCCGACAGCACCAGCAAACACTTCCTGGATGTGTTCCACCATCGCCTGCTGAGCCTGTTTTACCGAGCCTGGGCCGAGGCGCGGCCGACGGTCAGCCATGACCGCCCGGATGATGACTATTGGTCTGCGCGCCTCGCCGCACTGAGTGGTCGTGGCATGCCGAGCCTGCTGAATCAGGGGCTCATCCCGGATACCGCAAAGCTGCATTACAGCGGCCACCTCTCGGCGCAAACCCGCTACCCGGACGGCTTGAAAGCCATTCTCGGCGAGTACTTCGGCCTGCCGGTGGCGATCGAAGAGTACGTCGGCCAATGGCTCGAGCTGCCCGAACGCAGCCGCGTGGGCGTGAGCGCCAACCGCCTCGGCGTGGACTTTTGCCTGGGCAGCTTCGTGTGGGATCGCCAGCACAAATTCCGTATCCGCCTGGGCCCCCTCACGCTGGATGACTACATGGGCATGCTGCCCGGCCACCAACCGTTCAACGAGCTGGTGGCGTGGGTGGCCGAGTACCTGGGCCATGAACTGGACTGGGACTTGAACCTGGTTCTGCAACAAGCCGAAGTGCCAGCGCTGCAACTCAACGGCCAGTTCCGCCTGGGCTTCAACACCTGGCTCGGTAAACCCGAGCATGACGCCAACGACCTAATCCTGGCCCGGCACTACGCCGACCACGCCACCACCTCAAGGAATCCAGAGCATGGGTGAAATCAGTCGCGCCGCACTGTTCGGCAAACTCAATAGCGTGGCCTACAAGGCCATCGAAGCCGCCACGGTGTTCTGCAAACTGCGGGGCAACCCGTATGTGGAGCTTGCCCACTGGTTTCACCAGTTGCTGCAACTGCAGGACTCGGACCTGCACCGCATCATCCGCCAGTTCAACGTCGAGCCGGCGCGCCTGGCCCGCGACCTGACCGAAGCCCTGGACCGCCTGCCACGCGGCTCGACCTCGATCACCGACCTGTCGTCCCATGTGGAAGAAGCGGTGGAGCGCGGCTGGGTCTACGGCAGCCTGATGTTCGGCGAAAGCCAGGTACGCACCGGTTATCTGGTGCTCGGCATTCTCAAGACCCCGAGCCTGCGCCATGCGCTGCTGGGCTTGTCTTCCGAGTTCGACAAGATCAAGGCCGAGGCCCTGAGCGAGCGCTTTGATGAATACGTGGGCGACTCGCCGGAAAACGCGCTGAGCGCCAGCGACGGTTTCAACGCCGGCGCCGTGCCGGGCGAAGCCAGCGGTGCCATGGCGCCCAGTGCGATGGGCAAACAGGAAGCGCTCAAGCGCTTTACCGTTGACCTGACCGAACAGGCCCGCAGCGGCAAGCTCGACCCGATCGTGGGTCGTGATGAGGAGATCCGCCAACTGGTCGACATCCTCATGCGCCGCCGCCAGAACAACCCGATCCTCACCGGTGAAGCCGGGGTGGGCAAGACCGCCGTGGTCGAAGGTTTCGCCCTGCGTATCGTCGCCGGTGACGTGCCACCCGCGCTCAAAGATGTGGAACTGCGCAGCCTCGACGTGGGCCTGCTGCAAGCCGGCGCCAGCATGAAAGGCGAATTCGAACAGCGCCTGCGCCAGGTCATTGAAGACGTCCAGGCCTCACCCAAGCCGATCATCCTGTTTATCGACGAAGCCCACACCCTGGTGGGTGCCGGTGGCGCCGCCGGCACCGGTGACGCAGCCAACCTGCTCAAGCCTGCATTGGCGCGTGGCACCCTGCGTACTGTGGCCGCCACCACCTGGGCCGAGTACAAGAAGCACATCGAGAAAGACCCGGCCCTGACGCGCCGTTTCCAGGTGGTGCAAGTCGCCGAACCGTCGGAAGACAAAGCGCTGCTGATGATGCGTGGCGTGGCGTCGACCATGGAAAAACACCACCAGGTGCAGATCCTCGACGAAGCCCTGGAAGCCTCGGTGAAGCTGTCCCACCGCTACATCCCGGCGCGCCAGTTGCCGGACAAATCCGTGAGCTTGCTGGACACCGCCTGCGCCCGCGTCGCCATCAGCCTGCACGCGGTGCCGGCCGAAGTGGACGACAGCCGCCGCCGCATCGAAGCCCTGGAAACCGAGCTGCAGATCATCGCTCGCGAGCATGCCATTGGTATCGCGATTGGCGCGCGTCAAACCAATAGCGAAGCACTGTTGAGCGCTGAACGTGAGCGCCTGGCGACGCTGGAAAGCCGCTGGGCCGAAGAGAAAGCGCTGGTGGACGAACTGCTCGCTACCCGCGCGACCTTGCGCGAAAAAGCCGGCGCCGTAGACAGTGGCGACGACGCTTTGCGCGAGCAACTGGTCGACCTGCAACAACGCCTCAGCGCGCTGCAAGGTGAAACCCCGCTGATCCTGCCGACGGTGGACTACCAGGCCGTGGCCTCGGTGGTCGCCGACTGGACCGGCATCCCGGTGGGCCGCATGGCGCGCAATGAGCTGGAGACGGTGCTCAACCTCGACCAGCACCTGAAGAAACGCATCATCGGCCAGGACCATGCCCTGCAGATGATCGCCAAGCGCATCCAGACGTCCCGCGCCGGTCTCGACAACCCGAGCAAGCCGATTGGCGTGTTCATGCTGGCCGGTACCTCGGGCGTGGGCAAGACCGAAACCGCCCTGGCCCTGGCCGAAGCCATGTACGGCGGCGAGCAGAACGTCATCACCATCAACATGAGCGAATTCCAGGAAGCCCACACAGTGTCGACCCTCAAGGGCGCGCCTCCGGGCTATATCGGCTACGGCGAAGGCGGCGTGCTGACCGAAGCCGTGCGGCGCAAACCCTACAGCGTGGTACTGCTGGACGAGGTGGA
>NZ_JBYVMD010000096.1:0-6275 GCF_058145955.1 Pseudomonas sp. A39 | reverse complement strand
TGGCCATTGGGGCGGCGTATCCGTGAGCGCAGGCGGCCGCTGCGATCGTATTCGCTGCGCGTGGTGATCTGGCCTTGAGTACGCAGCACTTCGCGGTGCAGGCGGTCGCGCTCGAAGTCGCTGATGACACGGCCGTCGAGGTTGATCTGGTGGAGGTGACCGCTGCCGTAGTACAGGCGATTGAGCCAGCGGCCATCGGGCAGTTGGGTCTGGATCAGGTTGCCGAGTTCATCGTAGTGATGGTTCAGGCTGCCGGCGGCGCTTTGTTCGGTAATGAGTTGACCAAGCGGATCGTAGGCAAAGGCCAAAGCCTGGGTGGTTTCATCATTGCCTGTGAAAGTGACGGCGGTGAGCTGGTCCACCGGATCGTAGGCGTATTCGGTACGGCCATCATCGGTAACTTTCACCAGCAAGCGACCAACCGCATCGCGTTCCAGGCGATGCACGATAGGGGACGGCACTGCCAGTCCTTCATTCGAGGGAACGTACTCTAAGGCAGCCAGATTATCCAACGCATCATAGTCATAACGTCGAGCACTGCCGTCCAAGTCTTGCTGTTCCGTGAGGCGGTCTCCCTCGTCCCAGGCAAAGCGGTAGCTTTCCGCGTTTTCATTGGTCAGGGTTTGTAACCGACCATAGGCGTCGTAGCGGAACTCAATTTGCCTGCCGTGGGCATCTATTCGTTGGCGCACTTGCCCGCGACGGCCGTATTGGTAGCGAGTGGTGTGACCCGCAGCGTCGGTATAGCCGATCAACAGACCGCTGGTGTCGCGCAGGTACTGCTCGGTGCGACCGTCCGGCATTTCGGTTTGCAGCAAGCGGCCTTGCCGGTCGTGTTGATAACGCTGCCGTTCGCCCAAGGCGTCGATGACTACCTGCAAGTGGCCCTGGCGGTCGTACTCAAACGCTGTGGGGTACCCCGAACAATCGACATGCTGAATTAACTGTCCGGTTTCATTCCAACGCAGGGTTTTGCTTTTGCCCGTGGCGTCGATGATCTCCACCACCTGACCAAACGTATCGTAGCGATACCGTGTGACATGCCCCAAGGGGTCGATTTCACTGACGCAATTACCTCGTTGGTCGTACTGATATTGCCACGCTTGGCCTGCCGCATCGGTCTCCACTAATGGAAGCGACCAATGCTCCAGCCACAATGTGGACTCGATACGCCCCAACGGATCTTGAGTGCTGCACAGGTTGCCGGATTCATCGTAGCCGAACTGCCATTTACCGCCTTGAGGATCAATTGCACCGAGCAACTGACGTTCGTCGTTCCACTCGAATTGCCAAGTCTTCCCCAGATTGTCGGTGTACTCGGTGATCTGGTACTGCGGGTTCCAGCGGCGCGTGCTGACGCGTTGCAAGCCGTCCGTAATCTGGGTCACACCGGCCGACAGGTCATAGTCGAACCGGTACTCGTCACCTTCATCGGTCCAGTGCCGCACCACACGCCACTCGCTATCTTCCACGCATTCCCAGTGGTAGTAGCAACGTAGACCGGTGGGCAGTTGGTGCTCGACCATGCGCTGGCCAGCGTTATAGGCGAAGCGACGTTGCACGTTTGCGGCGGCGTCGCGAACTTCGGCCAGGTCGCCGCGAGTGTCGTAGGCATAGCTGACGAGCGTTTCTCGACTGTGATCGGGGTACACGCGATCGACTCGCTCTACCCGCGCCGGCCATTGTTGGCTATAACCCAACTCGACGCGCACATGGTCGAAAGTATCTCGTAATTGGCTCAGCCGACCCTGGGCGTCATAGTCGAGAAAAATGCGGTTGTCATTGCGATCCCCTAACTGGCTGAGGCGCAGTTGCGAAGGGGTGTCTGGCGTTGGCTCGAACAGTCGATAGAGTCCATCAACGCTTTCAATCAGTAGTTGGCCATTGGTATTGCGCCGCACGCTCAAGCCTTCACCGGCGCTGAATACAGCTCCACCCAGCGGGATCACGCCCATGTCGATCTGGCGCGCTTGCTCATCGGTATAGACCAGTCGCTCGCCACCTTCGGGGTGTGCGCCAATCTCGACAAACACTTCGTAGATCACGCTCCAGCTGGCGCCGAACAGGCCATTTCGACGTTCGTCTCGGCTGCTGTAGTAGCGCTGCCATTCGATAGGGAGAAGGCCGGGCAAGGCGAAGTCCAGGTCGTCCTCGCCATCAAGTATTTTCGCGCCCGTCGAGCTATGCACCGGGTTGGGCGAGCCGACCACGGCAGAGGAAATGGCGTTGGTAACCTGGCTGGTGCCCCACGACACCAGTCCGCCCACCACCATGCACGGCAGCTTGCTGAAGAACTTCGAACCACCGCCGCGCAGCATCAACAGCGCGGTTACCGCCAGCCCGACACCCGGCGTCTTGCCGCTGCGAATCTCGCGGACCACCACCGGACTACCGCCAATGCGCACGTTGCTGGAGATCATCCCCGACTCGACAATCGAGGCGTCGCAGGTGCTACGGTCACCGCTACGGGCGGCCGGCTGACCGTTGATAGTGACCTTGCTGGAGCCTTCGGCAATAAACTGCGGCGGCATCGGCGGATGCTTGGTGCAGATCACGATATCCAGCGGCTTGGGTACTGCGCCTGGCGCAGGAACCGCTACTGTGGGGCGCCACATCTGCGAGAAAAAACCCTTGGCCATGTCCAGGTAGCTGGCTTCTTCGGGACTGCCACCTTCGGCGAGTTGCGAGCTGACCGGACCGATAGCACCTGCGGCACGTGCAGAGGGTGTGCCGTTGGTGAAAGTGTTGTGTGAGCCGGTGGCGATCGTCGCCATCACCACCGGCGGAAATAACGCGTTGCCTATCCAGTCGCAAACCTTTGTCAGCCCCTTGTCCGCCCCCGTCTTGCTCATGCCGATACCGACGATGATTCCCACCACCGCGCCGAGCACAAAACAGCCCAGGCCGCCGGTAACGACGGTAATACCGGTCGCGGCCACGATCGCAGCAGTGGCTACCGCTGTAATAGCGATATTGGCTGCGATTTCCAGCACGCCGCCCAGGATGTCGGCCATAACCGAGGTGTGTAGCAGGCCGTCGCCGAGGCGTGCCGCCCAAAGTGCGTCAGACATGGTGGAAGGGCTTCAAGGCTTCGGATTCAGCAGCAGGGTGTTTTTGATCGTTGCCCAGTGGACATTTTCAGCGTCGCCCAGAGGCTGGGCTTTGACATAGCTCAGGGCAAGCATCTGCTGGGTGCCCGGTACAACCAGCGCCAACTGGTATTGATAGATACGCTCGGCGCCCTTGCTGAACTGGTTATGTACTTCGATGGCGTCGACATCCTGCGCCGCGCCCACGCGAACTACCTGCGCCGGTTGGTAGCGCAAGTCTTGCACCTGTTTCTCGAGTTTGGCCAGTTGGCCTTCGAAGTTGCTTTGCAGTGTTTCATCATCGCCGAGCAGGCTACGGCTGACGATCAACGATGTGCCTAGCGCGGCGAACTTCAGGATATTGATGGACGCATCCTGCACCTCTTCGCTGGGCAGTGTGAATTGCAGTTCATTGAGTCGATAGGTCATGAAACTCGGATCTCGTTATTGGCCGGAAGGCGGCTTGGGAAACATGGAATTGACGGCAGCGTCGATTTCGCCTTTGACCCCTTGGCCCATGGGCGTAGTGCCGCCCTTGCCGCCAATGTTCAGGTGCAAGTTGCCCCCGGTGTTGATCTCGGAGCTGCCTTCGGAGTACACGTTAATCTGCACGCCGGTGAGGTTGATCTGCCCGCTGGCGTTGAGCTCCAGCACGCTCTTGCCACAGACCAGACGCAGGTTTTCACCCACTTCAATCAGGTAGCTCTTACTGATGGCATCGGTCTTGCTGAACCCCACCATGAGCATGTCGTCATGCTTGACCGCACGCACGCGGTCGTTGCCGACCGTTACTACCTCGTCATGCCCAATGCTCTTATTCCGGTCATGCCCCACGGAATGGCTTTCGTCGACTTCGACGACAATGTCCTGATTGCGCTCAGCATGGATATACAACTGCTCCAGCCCCTTCTTGTCCTCCATGCGGATTTCATTGAAGTTCGCCGGCGTGCCGCCTTTGCTGGAGCGGCTTTTCATACCGCTCTGGGTCGCGTTTTCCGGCAGGTCGTAGGGCACCGTCTGCTCGGCGTTGTAGACCCGCCCGGTGATGATCGGCCGGTCGGGGTCACCTTCAAGGAAGCTCACAATCACTTCCTGGCCGATCCGGGGAATCTGCATCGAGCCCCAGTTCTTACCGGCCCAGGATTGCGACACACGAATCCAGCAGGAGCTGTTCTCGTTGGATTGGTCGTGGCGGTCCCAGTAGAAGTGCACCTTCACGCGGCCATACTGGTCGGTCCAGATTTCCTCGCCCTTGGGCCCGACCACCAGCGCGGTCTGCGGGCCTTTGACGATAGGGCGGTGGGTGCTGGCCAACGGGCGGAAGCTCTGCTGGGCGTCGATGCAGGTCAGGCTGCTTTCGAACTGCGCGCCGCCCGAACCGCCGCCGCTTTCCAGGCTTTCCTGGACGATGTAATAGCGAATGCCGACGATCAGGTATTCGCGGTTCTGGTCCTGGCGGCTAAAGCCGGTGAGGCTGAACAAATGCCCCGAACCCAGGCCACGCGCGTTGCCGCTGAACTCGATTTGCTCATGCAGGGTCTGCAGGGCTTCGATGCGGGTGCGGGCGTAGTGTTCGCCGTCGGCGCTTTGCACATAGGTGCCGGGGTAGTCGTACAGCGGATAGTCGCCGGCGGTGTGCGGGCGCGGCATGGCCGAGCGCACGTCGATGCTCGCGCTGGGGCGCTGGAAGTCGTAGTCGTTGAGCTCCAGCGAGCCGGGCTGCACCTCTTGCGCCAGGTGCCAGTTGTGCATGTGGTCGCGTTCGCGCTGCTGCTCGTCCTTGGGGTAATACGGGATGGATGCGTAGCCCGGCACGGTGGTGTGGGCACCGTAGGCGTCAGCCAGCACCAGCACATGGCGGTCCTGTTCATGGCGGAAGAAGTAGTAGATGCCTTCCTGTTCCATCAAGCGGCTGACGAAGTCGAAACTGGTCTCGCGGTACTGCACGCAGTATTCCCACTCGCGGTACGGCCGGCTCAGGGCGTCTTCGAAGTCGGAAAACCCCAGGTCGCGGAACACCTGCTTGATGATCTGCGGGATGCTCAGGTTCTGGAAAATCCGGCAGTCCGAGGTACGGCTGAGCAGCCACAGCCACGGGCGCAACGTCACCTGGTAACTGGCGAACTGGCCCTGGTCGATGTTCTGGCTGCAGCGCGCGACGATACCGTGGAAGTGCCGCTCACCGCCGTCCGCCAGTTGCAGGCCCACGCTCATGGGTTTGCCGAGCAACTGGTTGAGGTCGATGTTGGCGTCCAGGGACGTCAGTTGCAGCTCATAGTTGAACAGCCGCCCCAGCTCTTCGCCGCCGCCCATTTCATTGAGCAGCAGCACATCCGGCCCCAGGGGGCTGGTGATCTTGGCCAGGCGTGAGGCTTGGTTAAAAAGCATCGGTTGTCCCGTAAATGACTAAGTAACTGAAGGAACCGGTTCAAGTGTGGGAGGGGGCTTGCCCCCGATGGCGGTGAATCAGTCACCGAATGCATCAACTGACACACTGCTATCGGGGGCAAGCCCCCTCCCACATTTTGATTGTGTTCCGTCAGGTCAATCTGCGTCGCTGAAGTCGTAGTGCAATTCATTATCCCGGCTGCTGATGCGTACACCCGCCATCGCCTTGCCTTCGAGCATGCGCGTGAGGAACTCACGGCTCATGTCCGGCAGCAGGCTGTTGGTAAGAATGGTGTCGATCATGCGCCCGCCGCTTTCGGTTTCGGTGCAACGCGAGACGATCAGGTCGACCACCGCGTCGTCGTAGTCGAAGGCAACCTTGTGGGTCGTCTCCACGCGCTTCTTGATGCGACCCAGTTGCAGGCGGGTGATCGCCTTGAGCATCTCATCGCTCAGCGGGTAGTACGGAATGGTCACTAGGCGGCCGAGCAGTGCCGGCGGAAAGATCTCCAGCAGCGGCTGGCGCAGGGCCTTGGCGATTTCTTCCGGCTCAGGGATGTTCGCCGGGTCTTTGCACACCTGGGAAATCAGCTCGGTACCGGCGTTGGTGGTCAGCAGGATCAGGGTGTTCTTGAAGTCGATCACCCGGCCTTCGCCGTCCTCCATCACGCCCTTGTCGAACACCTGGAAGAAGATTTCATGCACGTCCGGGTGGGCCTTCTCCACCTCGTCCAGCAGTACCACGCTGTAGGGTTTGCGCCGCACGGCTTCGGTCAGCACGCCGCCTTCGCCGTAGCC
>NZ_JBYVMD010000095.1:0-6389 GCF_058145955.1 Pseudomonas sp. A39 | reverse complement strand
CGCACGTCCTTGCCGGTGCGCACGTGGCGCATCTTCATGCCTTTGTCGTATTTGCCGGAGCAGATGCGCATGAAGGCGATGCGGTCGCGGTGTTTAGGGTCCATGTTCGCCTGGATCTTGAACACGAAGCCGGAGAACTTCTCTTCCACCGGTTCCACGGTGCGCTCGTTGGCGACACGGGGCAGCGGGCGCGGGGCCCAGTCCACGACAGCGTCGAGCACGTGATCGACACCGAAGTTGCCCAGGGCGGTCCCGAAGAACACCGGGGTCAGTTGGCCGTCGAGGAATTCCTGCTGGTTGAACGCGTGGCAGGCGCCTTGCACCAGTTCCAGTTGGTCGACAAAACGGTCGTACTCGTCGCCCAGGTGGGCGCGGGCTTCGTCAGAGTCGAGCTTCTCGATGATCTTGACGTCGGTGCGCTCGTGGCCATGGCCAGCGGTGTAGACAATGATGTAGTCGTCGGCCAGGTGGTACACGCCCTTGAAGTCGCGGTAGCAACCGATCGGCCAGGTGATCGGCGCGGCCTTGATCTTCAAGACGGCTTCGATTTCATCGAGCAACTCGATCGGGTCGCGGATATCGCGGTCGAGTTTGTTGATGAAGCTGACGATCGGCGTGTCACGCAAGCGGCACACGTCCATCAACGCGATGGTCCGTGGCTCGACGCCTTTACCGCCGTCGAGGACCATCAGCGCCGAGTCGACCGCCGTCAGAGTGCGGTAGGTGTCTTCGGAGAAGTCTTCGTGGCCCGGGGTGTCGAGCAGGTTGACCATGTGGTCGCGATACGGGAACTGCATGACCGACGTGGTAATGGAGATACCCCGTTGTTTTTCCATTTCCATCCAGTCGGAGGTGGCATGGCGGTCGGACTTGCGGGATTTCACCGTGCCGGCCACCGCGATTGCCTTGCCCATCAGCAACAGCTTCTCGGTGATGGTGGTTTTACCGGCATCGGGGTGGGAAATAATGGCGAAAGTGCGGCGTTTCGCGACTTCGGCGGCCTGGTGGGTCATGGGAAATCGCCTGGCAGGTGAGTCAAAAAAGGGCGGCGAGTATAGCGCAAACCCAGGAGGACGGACCACCGTTCAGCCCATTGGGGGTGGCTAAATGCTGCCAAGTGTGGAACCTTTTAAAAGGTAGAGACGTCCACTCCCCTGCTACCGCACTCGGAACAGGGGCTGATAAATCAGCAAGTTAGCCTGACGAGGCTGCGCTCATGGCTCGATCGGATACCGCGTTGCCGGTATCGGCGAGCTGCATTTCGCGACCACATTCAGAGGCAGCCAGGCATGGCATTGCCGCCGGAGAATGTGGGCGCCGACAGAAGAAAAAAGGAGTCCGCCTGTGGCTATTCGCTATGGCAAAGGGCTGATAGGAGGAGCGGTTGTCGTCGCCCTCTTGGCCCTGCTGGTCCACTGGATCGGCATCAACACGATCGAACTGTACCGCGACGATTTGTTGTTTTACCTGCAAGCTCATTTGATCCTCGTTCTAGTCTCCATGCTGGCCGCCCTGATTGTGGGCATCCCCGCCGGTATCCTGCTCAGCCGACCGAACATGGTCGGGCGCGCAGAACGCTTCATGCAGATCTTCAACATCGGTAACACCGTCCCGCCCCTGGCCGTACTGGCCATCGCCCTCGGCGTTCTTGGCATCGGCAGCGGCCCGGCCATTTTCGCGCTGTTCCTCGCCTCCCTCCTGCCTATCGTGCGCAACACCTACGAAGGCCTGAAAAACGTTCAAGGCTCGCTGAAAGAAGCCGCCACCGGCATCGGCATGACGCCGCGCCAGGTGCTGTTTCGCGTGGAATTGCCCAACGCCGTGCCGATCATCATCGGCGGTGTGCGCGTGGCCCTGGCCATCAACGTCGGCACCGCACCGCTGGCGTTCCTGATTGGCGCCAACAGCCTCGGCAGCCTGATCTTCCCCGGCATCGCCCTGAACAATCAGCCGCAATTGCTGCTCGGCGCCGCGTGCACCGCGTTGCTGGCGTTGCTGCTTGACGGTCTGGTGACCATGGCCAGCCGCCTCTGGCTGGAACGTGGGTTGCGTCCGTCTTAAGGCCTGGCAAAGGAAATCACATGAAAAGACTGACTCTGATATTGAGCTGCGTCCTGCTGTTTGCAGGCATTGCGCAAGCCGCTGAAAAACCGTTGATCCGCATCGGCGCCCGGGTGTTCACCGAACAGACCCTGCTGGCCGAAATCACCTCCCAGTACCTGCGCACCAAGGGCTATCAAACCCAGGTGACCGGCGGCCTGGGCAGCAACCTGGCGCGCAGTGCCCAGGAAAGCGGGCAACTGGACCTGCTGTGGGAATACACCGGCGTGTCGCTGGTGGCCTACAACCATGTCGACGAGAAACTCGACAGCGAACAGTCCTACGCTCGGGTTAAAGAACTCGACGCGAAAAAAGGCCTTGTCTGGCTCTCGCCGTCGCGCTTCAGCAACACCTACGCGCTGGCGTTACCCGAGAACGTGGCCAAGGAATTCCCGCAGATCAATAGCATCAGCGACCTGACCCAAGCCCTGGCGGAAAAAACCAAAGGCACGCGCCTGGTGGCCCTGGACACCGAGTTCGCCAACCGTTCCGACGGCATGGGTGGCATGGTCAAGCTGTACGACATGAACCTGACCCGCAAAAACACCCGGCAGATGGACGCGGGCCTGGTTTACACCGCGCTGCGTAATGGCCAAGTGTTCGCCGGCCTGGTCTACACCACCGACGGTCGCCTGAACGCCTTCAAGCTCAAGCTGCTGGAAGACGACAAGCACTACTTCCCGGACTACACCGCCGCGCCGGTGATTCGTCAGCAATACCTCGACCAGCACCCTCAGCTGGCCGCTGAACTCAAGCCGCTGGCCGATCTGTTCGATGACAAAACCATGCGCGAGCTGAATGCGCGGGTCGACGTCGAGCATGAAAGCCCGTCCGCCGTGGCCGCAGATTTTCTGCGCCAACATCCGATCAACTAAAGAGGAGAAGACATGGAATTTTTAAACGCCTTTTCCCATCTTGATTGGGCCCAAGTCCTGCATCTGACCTGGCAGCACATCACCCTGGTCGGCATCGCGGTGATCCTGGCAATCGTCGTAGGCGTGCCCCTGGGCGTGCTGATGACCCGCTTCCCCACCTTGGCCGGCCCGCTGCAAGCTAGCGCCACGGTGCTGCTGACCGTGCCGTCCATCGCCTTGTTCGGCCTGCTGCTGCCGTTCTACTCCAAGTTCGGCCAGGGCCTGGGGCCGATGCCGGCGATCACCGCCGTGTTCCTCTACTCGCTGCTGCCGATCATGCGTAACACCTACCTCGCCCTCACCGGCGTGGAACCCGGTATCCGTGAAGCCGCCAAAGGCATCGGCATGACCTTCGGCCAGCGCCTGCGCATGGTCGAGCTGCCCATCGCCGTGCCGGTGATCCTCGCCGGTGTGCGCACCGCCGTGGTGATGAACATTGGTGTGATGACCATCGCCGCCACCATCGGCGCCGGTGGCCTGGGTGTACTTATTCTGGCTTCCATCAGCCGCAGCGACATGTCGATGCTGATCGTCGGCGCCGTGCTGGTCAGTCTCCTGGCCATCTTCGCCGACCTGCTTCTGCAATGGCTGCAACGCTCGCTGACTCCAAAAGGACTGCTCAAATGATCGAACTTCAAAACCTGACCAAGACTTTTCAAAGCAACGGCAAGACGGTTTCCGCCGTCAACGACGTAAGCCTGACCGTCAACGAAGGCGAAATTTGCGTATTCCTCGGCCCATCGGGTTGCGGCAAGAGCACCACGCTGAAAATGATCAACCGCCTGATCAAGCCCACTTCGGGCAAGATTCTGATCAACGGCGAAGACACCACCGACCTCGACGAAGTGACCCTGCGCCGCAACATCGGCTATGTGATCCAGCAGATCGGCCTGTTTCCGAACATGACCATCGAGGAAAACATCGTGGTCGTGCCCAAACTGTTGGGTTGGGACAAACAAAAATGCCACGACCGCGCCCGCGAGTTGATGAGCATGATCAAGCTGGAACCCAAGCAGTACCTGCATCGCTACCCGCGTGAGCTGTCCGGTGGCCAGCAACAGCGCATCGGCGTGATCCGCGCACTGGCGGCCGATGCGCCGTTGCTGCTGATGGATGAGCCGTTCGGCGCGGTCGACCCCATCAACCGCGAGATGATCCAGAACGAATTCTTCGAGATGCAGCGCGCGCTGAACAAGACCGTGATCATGGTCAGCCACGACATTGACGAAGCCATCAAGCTCGGTGACAAGATCGCCATCTTCCGCGCCGGCAAGCTGCTGCAGATCGATCACCCGGACACGCTGCTGGCGCACCCGGCCGACGAATTCGTCAGCAACTTCGTGGGCCAGGACAGCACCCTCAAGCGCCTGCTGCTGGTGAAGGCCGAAGATGCCGCGGACAACGCGCCGTCGGTGAGCCCGGAAACGCCGGTGGCCGAGGCCCTGGAGCAAATGGACGAACTGGACCGTCGCTACGTGGTGGTCACCTGCGCCGAGAACAAAGCGCTGGGGTATGTGCGCCGCCGCGACCTGCACCGTCAGACCGGTACCTGCGGCCAGTATCTGCGTGAGTTCAACGCCACCGCGGCGTATGACGAGCATTTGCGCATCCTGTTGTCGCGCATGTATGAGTTCAACCGTTCGTGGTTGCCGGTGATGGATGCGGAGCGGGTGTTCCTGGGTGAGGTGACGCAGGAGTCGATTGCCGAGTACCTGAGCTCCGGTAAGTCGCGTGGGGGCAAGACCAGTATCGTGTCGCCGGCTGAGACTGCCCTGGCCTGATCTGACACAACACAGGTAAAAATGTGGGAGGGGGCTTGCTCCCGATGGCGGTGTTTCAGTCACTTCATCAGTCACTGATCCACCGCCATCGGGGCAAGCCCCCTCCCACATTTAGCCTCCGGTGTGTCAGGGAAATGCCCTCAATTTCCCTTCTGCGGGGAACATCATTCCGTCACACCGGTCGGTTACATAAGTAGCTGCACGGCATCGCGCGACGAACGCGTGCAAAAACGCGACATTTTTAGTTGATCTATGGCCCCTCACGTCCTAAAGTTCGCGCCGAACGTCCATGCTGGAAACGATCCATCCGGCTCAAGTACTGACGACGAGACAGCAAGGCCAAGGGACGCAAGTGATCCCATGGCCTTTTTGCTTTCGGCGACATGCCTTGGGAAGTAGGCGAACCAAAGTGGGGATACGGAGGACGTTCATTTGCACCCATTGCTAATTTCAGTTTGCCCTTAGGAGTTCCCAGCATGTCGATCAATGTCGAAGATTATTTCGCGCGCGCCACGTTTGACAAAATGAAGGCGTTCGCCGACAAGCAAGAAACCCCATTCGTGGTGATCGACACCGCGATGATCAGCCAGGCCTACGATGACCTGCGCGCCGGTTTCGAATTCGCCAAGGTCTATTACGCCGTCAAGGCCAACCCGGCCGTCGAGATCATCGACCTGCTCAAGGATAAAGGCTCAAGCTTCGACATCGCGTCGATCTACGAGCTGGATAAAGTGATGGACCGTGGCGTCAGCCCCGACCGTATCAGCTACGGCAACACCATCAAGAAATCCAAGGACATCCGCTACTTCTACGAGAAGGGCGTGCGCCTGTTCTCCACCGACTCCGAAGCCGACCTGCGCAACATCGCCAAGGCCGCGCCGGGTTCGAAAGTGTATGTGCGTATCCTCACCGAAGGCTCGACCACGGCTGACTGGCCTTTGTCGCGCAAATTCGGCTGCCAGACAGACATGGCCATGGACCTGCTGATCCTCGCCCGCGACCTGGGCCTGGTGCCGTACGGCATCTCGTTCCACGTCGGCTCGCAACAGCGTGACATCAGCGTGTGGGACGCGGCCATCGCCAAGGTCAAAGTGATCTTCGAGCGCCTGAAAGAAGAAGACAATATCCACCTCAAGCTGATCAACATGGGCGGCGGCTTCCCGGCCAACTACATCACCCGCACCAACAGCCTGGAAACCTATGCCGAAGAAATCATCCGCTTCCTCAAGGAAGATTTCGGCGACGACCTGCCGGAAATCATCCTGGAACCGGGCCGTTCGTTGATCGCCAACGCCGGCATCCTGGTCAGTGAAGTGGTGCTGGTGGCGCGTAAATCCCGTACCGCCGTCGAGCGTTGGGTGTACACGGATGTGGGCAAGTTCTCCGGCCTGATCGAAACCATGGACGAAGCCATCAAGTTCCCGATCTGGACCGAGAAAAAGGGCGAGATGGAAGAAGTGGTGATCGCCGGTCCTACCTGCGACAGCGCCGACATCATGTACGAGAACTACAAGTACGGCCTGCCGCTGAACCTGGCGATCGGTGACCGTTTGTACTGGCTGTCGACCGGTGCGTACACCACCAGCTACAGCGC
>NZ_JBYVMD010000094.1:0-6584 GCF_058145955.1 Pseudomonas sp. A39 | reverse complement strand
CCGAACATCACGCCGATTTTCATACGGATCTGGTTGATGAAGATCACCAGGCAGTTGGCGTTCTTGATGTTACCGGTGATTTTACGCAGCGCCTGGGACATCAGACGGGCTTGCAGGCCCACATGCATGTCACCCATTTCGCCTTCGATTTCAGCCTTGGGTACCAGGGCTGCCACGGAGTCGACCACGATCACGTCGATGGCGTTGGAGCGCACCAGCATGTCGGTGATTTCCAGGGCTTGCTCACCGGTGTCCGGCTGGGAAACCAGCAGGTCGTCAACATTGACGCCCAGTTTGCCGGCGTATTCAGGGTCGAGGGCGTGCTCGGCGTCGACGAACGCACAGGTGGCGCCCATTTTCTGCGCCTGGGCAATCACCGACAGGGTCAAGGTGGTTTTACCGGAAGATTCAGGACCGTAGATTTCAACGATACGGCCTTTTGGCAGGCCGCCAATGCCGAGCGCGATGTCCAGACCCAGAGAGCCAGTGGAAATAGCCGGAATCGCCTGACGGTCGTGATCGCCCATACGCATTACGGCACCCTTGCCGAATTGACGTTCGATCTGACCCAGGGCCGCAGCCAAGGCTTTCTTCTTGTTGTCGTCCATTAAAGTCCTCACGTAATCAATAAGGCCGGGGCGGCCAACACCTGTATAAGTAGACAGTATTGTTCCACAAAGATCGGAGATCGCCTACCCCTGATTTTCTATTTCTGCTGCAGCTCGTCGCAACAAGCCCTCTAACGCGGCCTTTACCGTTTGTCGGCGGACCTCGTCGCGGTTGCCGGGGAAGTGCTGCAACTCGGCCGTCAGCTCGTCACCAACGCCAAAGGCCAACCATACAGTGCCCACCGGTTTGTCCGGCGAACCACCGTCCGGCCCCGCCACGCCGCTGACCGCTACGGCAAATCGCGCGAGGCTTTTTTCCTGTGCGCCACGGACCATCGCCTCCACCACTTCCTGGCTGACCGCGCCGACTTTTGGAAACAACGTTTCCGGCACATTCAACTGCCGGGTCTTCTGGCGGTTGGAATACGTGACGTAACCCGCCTCGAACCAGGCCGAGCTTCCCGGGACCCGCGTGATGGCTTCCGCGATACCGCCGCCGGTGCAGGACTCGGCCGTGGTGACATGCGCATTGAGCACCTGCAAGCGGCGACCCAGTTCGGCAGCCAATTGAGTGATTTCCTTCACGGTCGTCTCCAGAAGTGGGCGGGGATTTGCCTACCCTACAGGAGCAAATCGCTCATGCAAGCGACAGACTGGAACAAGAGATTAACGGGCGACCGCGCGCACATAGGCCTGACAGGCCCGCAAGGCAATCAGGGCGTTGTCTCCGTCGTCGGTGATGCCGATAATTCGCTGAGCATGCGCCGGGTCAAGTCGGGCTCGCGTGGCTGCATGAACCACGCTGCCGGCGGGGGCGGAGGCTGGCATTGTGCAGCCACTGGTGGACTCGGTGGCGTCGAGAAGGACTGACAACCGCACATCAGCAGTGGCCAGGCGGTCGCGCAGAGCAGCTTGGTGACGTTGGGCATCGCTTAACTCCCGCGCATGGTGTTGGTCACTGGCGTTGAGCTGTTGCTCTAGGGCCAGCCGTTTGGCGTGTTCAGCCTGCTGTTGATGCAAGGCTGCCTGGCTTTGCGCAGATAGCGCCTGCGCCTGCGCCATCAACACATGTTCAAGCTGCGCAGCATGGCGCCAGGCCTGCACCTGCCAGGTCAGCGCCACCAGCAAGCACGCGCCGATGAGGCGGCATACGCCTAAGAAGCGCATAACACCGCCTTCGCCCGCGCCCACAAGCGCAAACGGTCTTCCAGGCCATTGAGCCCGCCGTTGATACGCCGCGTGATGGTGGTGAACTGATCCTTATCCGCCAGCTCGTTCAGGCCATTGCTCTGCCAGAACCAGGCGGCGGACTCGGCGGCCCATTGGGGTTGCTCCAGCAACACCGGCTCACGCAATAATCGTTCATCACCGAACAGCGCCTGGCTGCAAGCCAGGTAATTGCGCCGACCGGTGATCTGGATCAGCCCGCGGCCTCGGTACTTTTGGCCATCGCCATCCGGCTCGGGCGTGTTGCCCAAGCGCGCAGCCAATGCACCGGTATCGTACTTGCTCAAATAGGCGTCACTGCCAAGTTCGCGCACGTAGTGCAGTTCGCCGGACTCGTGGCCGATCTGCGCGAGAAAAGCAGCGGCACGCTGCACGCTGTTGATTTCGTAACGAATGAAAGCCGCATTCAACGCGGGTAAAAAAAGGCCCGCTACACGGCGGGCTCCTGGCATGATTTGAATCAATTGAGGCTGAGTTATCACCACCACACTCACCTTGAAAATCCCCTAGGTGGACAAACCACCGGCCGTGATCGAACTGCGATACCCCGTCACCGGGTCGCCCACATTGATGACCTTGGTTATCGACCATTGCCCCTGCATGTACGCCGGCCAAGTGTCGTCCAGGCGCAACAGCCCTTCGGCGGCCAACAACGGGTTGCCGGGGCAATCGATCAACAGCTCCAGCCCCTCCCGCCCCACACGGCGCAACTCACCTTCGGCGACGGCACGCGCTTCTTCTTCGTTCTGACACCGCTGGCGCACGGTCTTGAACGGCGCGACCCCGATCTCAACCACGTGCTGCCTGCCCCCGGCAACATCCCACCAGGTGACACGGCTGCCGCCGTATTTGGAGCGCGCGTTGTCGTTGAGCGTGGCGGTGATGAAGGCGTGGTCACCGGGGCGGTTGTCCTGGGTCACGGACAATTTCACCTCCGGCAGTTGTTGAAGGGACAGCGATTTGACTTGCCCGGCCTCTGCCAGCACATACAGCTCGTTGAACGGTTTGGTCACCGCGCTATAGCGCCTGGCCAGACGCGTGATAAACGCCATATCGCTTTCGTTGGATTGGTCGATGTGGGCAATCGGAATGCCCTCCAGCGACGGCGCCACACGCGGTGAAAAACCATGCCGGCCGACCAATTGCCGAAACAGCGCCCCCAGCGTGGTAGGCCCGTAACTGGCGGAACGACGCTGACGGTAGCCGTGTGGGTCGCCCACGCTGAAAGGCGCGGCCGTCGCCACGATCATCAGGCGCATGGGAAACAGCACGGGGGTTCGCTGGGTGATGACGAACTCGCCCTTCTCTACCAGCCCCGACTCCGAGTAACCCACGCGCATGCCGACCTTGCCGCTCAAGCTTGGCAGGCCTTCAAGGCCTTCGATATTGAGCGTCAGTTCCAGCCGGTCAGACTCTATGCCCGCCGCGTCAGTGTGACTCCAACGCATGATGCGTTGATTGAGCAACGCCGCGTTGGCGCCGTAAAACTCTACGATCGGCGTAAATCCCTGTGCCATAAAACCTCCTCAATCCCATGCCAGAACAGGCTGCAACGCAGTCGGCCGCGATTGCATTTCAGGCACGCTCACCCACACACCGGCCGGAAGCACCGGCCCGTACTCGGCAAGGTCCGGATTCAGGCGCCACAAGGTTTCTTCGGCGCCATCATCGCAACGCCCAAGCTCGCGGTAGAGCAGCAGGTTGACCGAATCACCGGCGATACTTCGCACTCTACGCATTGACGAATTCCTCCAGCTCAAGGCTCCAGGTCATGACCATGGCGGTGCCGTCATCGATCACATTGTTCTGGGTTTCCATCACCGAGTTGATCCGCCACAAGCCCCAGTTACGGCCGATCCCATCCACCAGCGGCAACGGCGTGCGCTGATTTTGCAGCGCGCGCAATTCATCCAGTCGCTGCATACCGATGCCGTACATGGCTGTGCCACTGAACGTAAGTTTTTCCAGCTTCTGGCCGCTCTGCCGCGACTGCGGCTTGCTGGCGATTATCGCCAGGTCGCTCCAGCCGCCATCGCTGCTACGGGCCAACGTGGAATAGGCAAACCCTCGGGAGAGGCCAAAAATAAAGGCGCCCAGTACCATTTGCTGTCGCATCAATCACCTCCTGGATCAGCCAAAGCCGCGTTGCGCCGGATCCCCAACGCATCGGTGAGCATCGGCACACATTGGAATTGCAGGGCCTGGATAACCTGGTTGACCACCTGCTGGGCGTCGGCAGGATTGACCCCGGTGATCTGGATACTGGGGGCGATCGAGACTTGAACGTTGTCCGGGCGTGCATGGTTGAGTTCTTTGCTGACCGCGTTCGGTGACGGCAAGCGATCACTCGAACCGAACAGTTTGTCCCCCAACCAGGCGCCCGCCTCACTGCCCAGCAGACCACCGATCGCGCCGCCGACGGCAGTGCCTACGCCGGGTAAAACCAGAGTGCCGATGGCTGCGCCGGCAGAGGCGCCGGCCCAGGCTCCACCGGCGGTACTCAGGCCGGAACCGATGGCGTTGGCATCGCCGTGGCGCACGCCCTGGATCACGTCCAGGGCGGCGTATGCGGTTCTCAAGGGGGCGAGCCGCCGGATGCCGACGGTTCCGAGTGTGGCAACGGTATCGGTCAAGGCACCGGAGGGGCCATTTGGCAGGCTGAGCCTTGGCGCTGCGACGCTTGCCCCGGCAAAGGACTGAAAGCCTTGCGAGGTCACACCCCACTGAATGCCTGGTGGCAAGCCACCCAGGGCCTGGCGGGCTTGCCCGAACAGGTTAAGTAGGCCTGAACCACCCCCACCGATTTTTTTGCGACCTTTGACCTTCTTGCTGATCGGGTCCAGGAGCCCATCAATGGCCTTGTCTGCGAGCTTGCCTTTCAGCGCATCCCACAATTCGCCGCCAACGGCCTTGACCATGCCCATCACAGCCCCGTCAGCGGGCGCCTTGGGTTCATCTTTCAACGCACTCGTGGCGACATCAGCCGCCCTGGGCGCCAGGGAATCGCTGTTGATGAACAACGTACTGTTAAGCGTCTCCAACGTCTCGCGCAGTCGCACTTGCTCTTGGGTCAAGGCGTTGATGTCCACACTGAGTGTGACCAGCGTAGAGCGCAGCTCCAACTGTGGCTGCGAGGCAGCCTCCAGGCTCACAGGTGCCGCGGCACGGGTGGAAAACGGTGCGAGCACATTGCCGAGATCGGCCTCGCCGATCATCCAGCGGAAGTCCTCCTGGGCGAGCTTGATCCCATATTTAGTTTCCTGCATCCCGCTCTACTCCTGTTTAACCCCAAGGCGAGTGATCGCGATGTCGTAGCGGCGCAATGCTTTGGCGGCATCCCAGTCGAGGATCTCCGCTTCAGTTACCGAGTAAACCAGCGGCACCACATCGAGGATCACTTCGATGTCGCGTTGCGAAAGAAGGCCGCCGGTTGATTTAAAAAATCGTCGATGCGCGCCTGCAGTTCGGTCCAGTCGGGTACGGTCAAGCCGGCAAGATCAGGGATCATCAAGCCACTGCAGTGAGCGGTGATGAACTCGGCGCGTTCTTTGTTGGTGGCGAGTTTCTTCATCACCTTGGTCGCGCGCAGGGCGGGCATTTCCAAGGACAACTCGGTAAAGGTACGGCCGGCAGCATCGAGGGGCAGCAGCAAGTGGACGGGCTGGTCGTGGCCCGATTCCGCCGGCGTGCCGAGGAAAAACGACGCGGGACGTGTCGACATCTCGTGTACGTATTGGGCAATGGTCACGTAGTCCGGGCGCTTGAGTTGGTCGAGCTCTTTTTCCGACAGGCCGGTGGCGAGTTTCGCCAGTTCGAAGAACTGGTCGTCCTCGTCATCACCGGCCCGGGCCAGCGCTTCTTTTTGCGCGGCGTAGTACAGCGGCTTGAGTTGCACCTGTTCGATCGTCGCGCCGGTGTCGGCGTTGATCGGCGAGAGCAGGCGGTGCAGCGGTGGCATCCAGGCCATGGGGCAGCTCCTTGGTGAAGTAGGGGGGCGAACGAACCCGCCCCCGGGGGATTACGGCATCAGCACGGCGCGGCGGGCATCGCCAAGAATGTCGACGCCGTTGAGCACGAACTTCTGGGTGCGCACGTCGATGTCGATCACCGGAATGCCGTTTTCCAGGCGGTTGTAGGTGCGGCAGGACAGCTCCAGCGTGGTGGTGGCCTTGGTATTCATCACCATCGCCGCCTCGCTCAAGGATTTGAGCTTGCCGCCAACGGTGTGGTAGGTGAAATAAGTCTTGCCGTCCTGGTCCTGGCCGGCTTCACGCACGTTGAGCAGGATGTCATCGCCCAGGCGCACGCCCAGGGCCAGCATGATTTCCGGGCCGGCACCCTGCAGGATCAAGGTGGCGGTCAAAGGCTTGCCACTCTTGGCCATTTCTTCGGCAATGAAACGGCCGCCGGTCATGGCTTCCATTTCGAACTCGATCTTCGGCGGCGTGAAGGAGTCCACTGTCGCGGACAACGGCAGGCCTTGAAGGGTGGCCGCAATGGCCTGTCTGACTCGGTTGGTAAACATTAGAGAACGTCCTCCAGGAACTGCTCGATGATTTCATCGCGGGCATTGAGTTGATAAATCATGTGTTCGTTTGGCGCGTAGCGGCCGTAGTCGATGACGATGAACCAGGTGCCGTTCTTGTACTTCTCGACACTGTTCAACTCCGGGTGCAGGTACACGCTGCCGCCGGGGATGGTTTCGTCGGCGACCAGGGTTTGCAGCCAATCGTTGATGCGCTTGACCTC
>NZ_JBYVMD010000093.1:0-6676 GCF_058145955.1 Pseudomonas sp. A39 | reverse complement strand
GCCGACGAAGTGCGCAACCTGGCGCAGAAAACCCAGAAGGCCACCGAAGAAATCCAGACCATGATCCAGCAGTTGCAACAAGGCACGCGGGATGTGGTGCGGGTGATGGAAGACAGCCAGAGCCGTACCGATGAAAGCGTGCAGCACGCGGCCAAGGCGGCCGAAGCACTGGAAACCATCAGCCAGGCCGTGTCGGTGATCAACGACATGAACACCCAGATCGCCAGCGCGGCCGAGGAGCAGAGCGCTGTGGCCGAGGATATCAACCGCAACGTGATCAATATTGGCCAGGTGGCCAATGAAGTGGCGGGCGGCGCGGATGAGTCCAGCGCGGCCAGTGCGGACCTGACCAAATTGGCGGAGCAGCAACGGCGGCTGATCAATCAGTTCAAAGTCTAGGGATTTTCGGTGGCTTGAGGCCGCCTTCGCGAGCAAGCCCGCGAAGGGGCCAGTCAACCTAACCCAACACTTACTGACTCACGCCGGCGTCAGGCACTCCGGCCCATTGAGCTTCGGATCATTGACCATGTTGGCCAAAACCCGCTCGCGCAACGCGGTCGGCTCACTGGCCAACAAGCCTTGCAACACAGGCAACGGCGTCTCGGGATCAAGCCAGGCTTCCTGCCCTGCTGCATCCAGGATTAACGGCCGGCGCTGAGCCTGTGCGGCCTGGGTCACCACCGCCGTGCTCAGCCACACCTGCTCCTGCACGGGGTAAGCTTCCCAGATCGCGGCGAAAAACAGCGTGGAGCCCTCCCCCGGCGTCAACCAGTACGGGCGTTTGCGCTGGGTACCGCGCCATTCGTAGAAACCGTTGGCGGGCAGCAGGCAGCGACGCTGGCGGAACGCTTCGCGGAACATCGGTTGTTCGGCCAAGGTTTCGGCTCGCGCATGCGCAGGCGTGCGGGACAGGTCGGTCAGCCAGGGCGGTGTAAGCCCCCAGCGGGCTCGCGCCAGGGTGCGCTGGCCGTCGGTGGCGCGCTGGATCAGCACCGAATCATTCGGGGAGATGTTCCACTGGGCCTGCTGGTCGGCCGGGAAGCCCGGCAAGGCAGCAAAAGCAGGGTTCCAGCGAAACAGGGCATAACGTCCACACATGGGGCAACACGACTCTTGGGTAAACCGACCGACAGCCTAACAGACCAGCACGTCGGGGAAGCTGTCCGGTTCGTCGCCGGGCAAGGGTTGCGCGCCAATGTAGGCAGTGATCAGCTCGCGGGCGTCAACGGCCCGGTCGTTGTCCACCTCCAGCCCCAATAGGCCGAAGATCGGCAATTCGCCAGTGCCGCCCAGCAAATGGCGACCCACCAGGTGCGCCTCGATGCCCTCGCTGGCGAGCATCTGTTGCAGCAGCTCGCCTTCCATCAGGTTTTCCGGTTCGTAGATTCGCTGCATGGGCGTCCCCGTTATTCGTTCTCGCTGCGGGTTTCAAACATCCATTCTTCACCATGGACCTGCAGATCGAAAATAATCGGTCGGCAACACACCTGGCAGTCTTCTATATAGGTCTGGTCACCACCCGACAAATCCACCGTTGTCTCGACCACTTCACCACAATAAGGACAATCGTACGTCGCGCTTTCCAGCATCGCAGCCTCCAAGGTGACTTGTGCGTATAATCGCCGGTCTATTTACAGGGTTATCGTTCGGCTGAGCCCATTACTCAGGCCGCGCCCTGGTATTTCCTTTACTTACCCTAGCCGTTTCTAACAAGAGAGCATGATGGGCCAATTCGATACCATCCGACCTTACAACGACAGCGAAGTCCCGGCAGTACTGGACCGGCTGTTCAGTGACAAGGCCTTTCTGGACATCCTGACCCACTTTCGCTTCCCGCGCTTTGCCGGCGCCCTGGGCTGGCTGCTCAAGCCAATGATCGCCCGCAAGCTGCGCCGTGAATTCGCCGGTGTCACCACCGTGGCCACGCTGCAGGACAAAGTCGAGTATTACGTCGATCACACCATTGATCGAGCGACCGACGGCGTCACTTATACCGGTGTAGAGCAACTCAAGTCTGGCACCGCCTACGTATTCCTGGCCAACCACCGCGATATCGTAATGGACCCGGCCTTCGTCAACTATGCCGTATACCACGCCGGCCTGCCGACGCCCCGCATCGCCATCGGCGACAACCTGCTGCAAAAGCCGTTTGTCAGCGACCTGATGCGCCTGAACAAGAGCTTTATCGTGCACCGCTCGATCACCGGGCGAAAGGAGAAGATGGCGGCCTACAACCTGCTGTCGGCCTACATCAACCACTCGATCCGCAACGACTGCCAGTCGATCTGGATCGCCCAGGCCGAAGGGCGCGCCAAGGATGGGGATGATCGCACCGAGTCGGCGATCCTCAAGATGTTCCACGTCAGCCGCAAGGACGAGCCGTTTGCCGAGGTGATCCAGTCGTTGAACCTGACGCCGGTATCGATCAGCTACGAGTACGACCCTTGCGATACCGCCAAGGCTCGCGAGCTGTATATCCGCGCCACGACGGGTACCTACTGCAAGGCACCGGGTGAGGATGACGTGAGCATCGCCCTTGGCATCACGGGCTACAAGGGCCGGGTGCATATCAACTTCGCACCGCCGATTACCGAACGCTTCGAAGACACCAAGCTGCTGGCGGTGGAAATGGACCGGCAGATTTTGGGCGGTTACAGGCTGTTCCCGGTGCACTACCTGGCGTACCAGCAGTGGAGCGACGCCGACCCGCAATTGCAGGTGCCGACGGCGGCCGAAGTGTTCCCTGCGGACGAACTGGCCAAGGCCAAGGCTGAATGGGAGCGCCGCCTGAACGAATGCCCGGCCGAGCACCGGCCGTTCCTGGTGGTGCAATATGCAACCCCGGTGCGTAATCAGTATCGGGTCAAAGCGGGCATTCCGCTGTAAAACACCGATCCAAATGTGGGAGGGGGCTTGCCCCGATCACGGAGGGTCAGTCGACATCTGATTGACTGGCATACCGCTATCGGGGGCAAGCCCCCTCCCACATTTGCTTTATGGCGTGTTTAAAGACGGGTGCTGAGCCAGGAGAGGGCCAGCGCCAACCCCAGGCAGGCGAACCCGACGCGGTAAGCCAGGCGATGCGCCCGCTCGGTGCGCACATCCAGAAACAACATCGGCTGGTCGATCGCGCGGTCTTCGCGTTGTGCGGTCAGTTCGGCCATCGCGCGCTGTTCGTGCAGGCGGGTGATGAACAGCAGCGCGGCACCCGGGCAGGCCACCAATAAAGCCACAACATTGATCAATAGTGCGGGCAGCGCCATCGCAAACCTCAGTAGACAGTGTCTTGGTATCAGTTCAGATACAAACCTGAACGATAGTGGCCTCCAGCGCCGCAAATGCTCCCTCCCCCATTGACGGCTAATGTATCCAGTAATTTACGTCGTCACCTGAACGTCACCTTAACAGGCCACTCTGTTGCCCTTCGACGCTTTAGGAGCTTGTCATGTTGCACGCGCAAAACCAGGATCGGCTGTACCTGATCGCCCAAAGCGAAGAGCAAGAGGCGCTGATCGGCGGCCTGGCCTTCAACGTCCAGGACCGCCACTGGCTGGTGTATTGCGCGCTTGGCGGGCACCAGCATGCGGACTTGCCGGAGACCGATCTGTTGACGGGGGTGAGCCTGCTGGACTTCTGTATCGACACCGCCGCATGAAACTGAAGGCGAAAAAAAACCGGACGCCTCGCAGCGTCCGGTTTTTTTTGGGAAGCGGTTATTGCGAGCTGAGCAATGAACCGATGCTTGGGTCCTTGAACAGTCGAGTCAAGGCGTCACTCAGGACATCGCTGACCAACTTGGTGTTGGTTTCCTGGTTCGGCGACATACCGAACCGCTGGTTCAGGGACGCACCGTAGCGACCGCTGTAGCGACGGGTACCGGCGCTGACGTCGGACTTGAAGGTCGCGCCGATGGACGCCTCGGTCACGTACAGGCCGTCTTTAGGCGACTGATATTTCAATTCGGCCAGGGTGATGGTCAACTGCGGAGCACCCGGCGCGTTGGGGCTCGGGGTGAAACCCAGCAGGCGCACGGCGGCTTCAGCCTGGGCTTGCAGCTTGGGCAGTACGTCTTGAGCGTTCACCGAGACCAGGGCCGTTTCCGGGTACAGGCCACCGCGCGAGCCGAGTGTCGGCGATGGACGACCATCCACCACACGCACCGATACCGCCTGGCCGTGGCCGACTGGGGCCAACTGGGTGGTGATCTTCGGTTCCGGGGTCAGTTGTTGCGGGCTGTTGGCGCAGCCAACCAAGGTCAAACTGGTCACAGTGATCAAACCGAACAACAGGCGTTGCAACATGCTCTTCTCTCCAGAAATCGAGTACCGACAGGCGGGCAGTATAGCGGTGCGCCAGTGCCGGGAACTAGCGCCAGTTACATCCTGAGACCCCTGCGGACTGTAGCGGTTCGATGTCACTGATATGTCATGACCGATACACAGACCCGTCATGCCCGACAGGCAAGCTTGGCCCCAATCTCAGGAGGTTGATCGCCATGCATTTTTTCTGGTCACTGTTCACGCGCAAGACCGCCCTTCGCCAGTATGCCCTGCTCGATGCGCAAGGTCGTTGCCAGGCCTTCAAGGAGTGCAGCCAGCCTCCTGTAGGTGACGGCTGGGTGGAAATCGACGAAATCCGCCTGAGCTGGATGCACCACCCGCTGCCGGCCCGCGCCCGTGTCAGCCCGCGTGCAGCGCAGTCACCCCGACACCAGCCGTTGGCCGCCTGACCGAACGCCTAATAAAAGTCATAAAACACGCCCATTTCCTTAGCGTTCTTCGCTACAATCTCCCCCCGATTATAAGGACGTCTCCTGATCGGGCCTCGCAGCATCGTTAATGCCTCGGTATTAACCCCAAGAATCGCCCACAGAGAGCCGCCCACACAGATCGAGTGAAGCTGGCGCGCTTGCTGTTTCTTTGCAAACCACCCGTCTTTACCGAATCTGCCAGAGCTGCCATTGCGCTCGGCCACTTGAGTTGTTTGCCCGTTTTGCCGCGTGTCGGCAAGGTATCCGGGCCAGGTGCCAGGCTGGGGCAGCCCTTTTTTGAGGTTCACGTCTTCAAAAGAGCGTGAAAAAACGGGTTTTCACTACTTCACAAGAGTGTGGCGAGCAAATGAATAGTTTGGCGTTTGTACAAGCACCATCAGCGTCTGGAACAGCCCAACCACACAGGACCGAGTACTCCTTAACAACCGGAGCTTGAGCCTGTCCGCTACGGATTGATTGCACGAATCACACGCTTTGACCATAAGTCGAATTGCCACAGGCGCCCATGAATGCGTTCATAGGCAGATTCGCCCGGCAGGAAGCGTGTGCTGAAGTTGCAAAGAATTGCGAATCGGACATGGCGATCCTGGCCATGGGTAACCTGGGGCAACACGTGAAACGCCCCGTCACTCCTGGCAGCCATGCCGTCAATTTGGTGCTGCAGATTTTGGAGACGCGTTAAATGGCGCATAACGAAGCAGTCGACGTAGTACTGGTAGGGGCCGGCATCATGAGTGCCACCCTGGCCGTACTGCTCAAAGAGCTCGACCCCGGCCTCAAGCTGGAAGTCGTTGAGCTGATGGATTCGGGTGCCGCGGAAAGTTCCAACCCGTGGAACAACGCCGGTACCGGCCACGCCGGCCTGTGTGAGCTGAACTACACGCCGCAGGCCGCAGATGGCTCCATCGACATCAAGAAAGCCGTGCACATCAACACCCAGTTCGAGGTGTCGAAGCAGTTCTGGGCGTACCTGACCCAAAAGGGCACCTTTGGCTCGTCCAAGTCCTTTATCAGCCCGGTGCCGCACCTGAGCTTTGTGCAGGGCGAAAAAGGTGTGTCTTTCCTCAAGCAGCGCTTTGAAACCCTCAGCCAGCATCACGCGTTTTCGGACATGCACTACACCGAAGACCGCAACGAGATGGCCGAGTGGATGCCGCTGATGATGCCGGGGCGCCCGCTCGACGAAAAAATCGCGGCCACCCGCGTGATGAACGGTACCGACGTCAACTTCGGCGCGCTGACCAACCAACTGCTCAGCCACCTCTCCAGCTCGCCGGATGCCCAGGTCAAGTACAGCAAGCGTGTCACCGGCCTCAAGCGCAATGGCGCGGGCTGGACCGTGAGCATCAAGGACGTCAACAGCGGCAACAGCCGTGAAGTCGATGCCAAGTTCGTGTTCCTCGGCGCCGGTGGCGCGGCCCTGCCGCTGCTGCAAGCCTCGGGCATCGAAGAAAGCAAAGGCTTTGGCGGCTTCCCGGTCAGCGGCCAATGGCTGCGTTGCGACAACCCGGAAGTGGTCAAGCATCACCAGGCCAAGGTCTACAGCCAGGCGGCGGTGGGTTCGCCACCGATGTCCGTGCCGCACTTGGACACCCGCGTGGTGGATGGCAAGAAGTCCCTGCTGTTCGGGCCATATGCCGGGTTCACCACCAAGTTCCTCAAGCACGGCTCATTCCTTGACCTGCCTCTGTCGGTTCGCGCCGGCAACATCGGCCCGATGCTGGCCGTGGCCCGGGACAACATGGACCTGACCAAATACTTGGTCAGCGAAGTGATGCAGTCCATGGAGCAGCGCCTGGAATCCCTGCGCCGCTTCTACCCGGAGGCGAAAGCCGAAGACTGGCGCCTGGAAGTGGCCGGCCAACGGGTGCAGATCATCAAGAAAGACCCGAAGAAAGGCGGCGT
>NZ_JBYVMD010000092.1:0-7433 GCF_058145955.1 Pseudomonas sp. A39 | reverse complement strand
AGGTGGTTCGGCCGACTGGTGTCGGTGTACATGCCGGGGCGTTTGCGCACCGGGTCGAGGCCCGAGAGGACTTCGATGGCGTCGGCGTTATAAGAGCTAGCGCTGGGAGTGGCCATGGGGTCTCGTCGTGAGTCGTTCGATTAAATAATGACCTGCGATTCTTACAATGAAGAAAAATCGAAGGATTGATACTGATCTGCGCCAATGCCGGCAAAGCTCAACATGGCCGGTAATTGCTGGGCGAACCCCTGGTACCCATGGTCGCCGCCGGCCTGGATGCGCAAGGCACAGGCCCGGTAATACTGCTGGGCGAGGCGATAATCCAGTGTTTCATCGCCGGTCTGCAACCACACCTGATAACGCGCGGCGTCCTGGGGAGCCGGTACTTCCAACTCAGCCAGCGCCGTGACGTGGTCGTGGGTCAGTTCCCAGGTTTCATCGGTGTAGAGGTTCTTCTGGGTGCCCAGGTAACCGTCGAACATCCGATGAGGGCTGACCGCCGGGTTCACCAGCAACGCCTTGAGGCCATGGCGTTCGGCAAGATGGGTTGCATAGTAGCCGCCGAGTGAGCTGCCGACTAGCAGTGGCCGCCCCAGTTCGGCGATAGCCGCTTCCAACTGAGGAATCGCCTGACGGGGATGGTGATGCAGGGCCGGTACGCGCAGTTGCTCGGCCAGGCCAAGGTTGTCCATCACGGTGATCAGCTGGCTGGCCTTGTTGGACGCCGGCGCGCTGTTGAAACCGTGGATATACAGGATCGAAGCGGACATGCCGGGCTCTCCATGACTCAGCCAAAGAGGCGCAGTTTACAGGGATCCAAGCCTTGTGTGATGACCTCAGCCTTCAATACACCGAAGATCCAATGTGGGAGGGGGCTTGCTCCCGATAGCGGTGGGTCAGCCAGCCTATGTATTGCCTGACACCCCGCTATCGGGAGCAAGCCCCCTCCCACATTTTTGATCGGTGTTTACAGCTTTTAGTAGCCGTTGCTGCCGTAGTCCACGGTAAATTCGAAGTCTTGGACGCGCTCCACCCCCGTCTCCAACCGTCCGTCGGCATGCAGGCGCAGCCAGCGATACCCCGGCGCTTGCTCACTGACCTTGAAATCCTCGCTGCCCGGCGCGAACTGGATGCAGGTGGACGGCGACGCCAGCAGGCGCACGCCGTCACGCTCGCGATCGATCTCCTGATGCACGTGCCCCCAAAGTACCGCGCGCACGTGGGGGAAACGATCGAGCACGGCAAACAGGGCTTCAGGGTTGCGCAGGCCAATCGGCTCCATCCAGGCGCAACCGATGGACACCGGATGATGGTGGAAGCACACAAGGTGGTGAAGGTTCGGCGCTTCGCTCAGGGCCTGGGCGAGCAGTTGCAGTTGGCTGTCCTGAAGGTAACCGGGCACCGAACCGGGTACAGCGGAGTCCAGCAGGGTGACGCGCCAATGGCCGATATCGACTACCGGCTCCAGAAAATCGCTGTGCACGGCAGCATGGGCCATGATCTGCGGCTCATCGTGGTTACCAGGAATCCAGCGCGTTGGGGCGCCGATGGGTGCAGTCATATCGCGAAACTGCTGATACGACTCCAGTGTGCCGTCCTGGGAAAGATCCCCCGTGGCCAGCACCAGGTCGATCCGCGGCTGCTGCGCGCGCGCCAACTCAATCACCCTTTGCAGGCTGTCACGGGTGTTCATGCCCAGCAACGTGCCGTCGCCCTCGGCAAACAGATGGCTGTCGGACAGTTGCACCAGCAACGCTGAACCGTCGGGGTTCACAGTGGATACGCTCGGCAAGGCGCTCTCCCAAGGCAATCACAGTAAAGGGTCGTTTGGCGTGATTATGCTGGGGCAGGACACAAAGGGGAAACCCAGGAAGCAGACGCAGTTCACATCTACCGCACAGCTTCGAACTCATGGCCCAGGGCCAGGCAGTGGCTCAACCATTCACCGAGGAACACATTGAGCTGTGCTTTCTCATCGGGTTGGTGCATGAACACGTTAGGGTAAGGATAGATGCTGCGAAAGCGTCGCGCATGTTCGGCGCTGATCACTTCGGCCATCCGCGCATCGTGGTACACCTGTACTTCCAACTGCGGCACCGGCAGCCACGGCAGGCTGTGTTCCTGGCGCACGCGCAGGGTGGTGGTGTAGGGGCAATTGACGATGACTTCCAGGGCCAGCACGCCGAGCATCTGGTCGCCATGGGTGACGCCGATGCGCCGCGCCTCGGGGGCGTGGCGCATGTCGGGGAGCAGGCGCATCAGCCGCGCATAGTTGGCCTCGCACGCCGCTTGCAGCCCGATCAGGTCGACTCGATAACGTTCCCGTGCCTTTACTGCCATAACCCCCTCACTTCCGCGCGATTAAGCGCAAGCCATTGCAGGGCGATAATGCTGGCTGCGTTGGAAATTTTGCCGTCACGCACCGCTTGCAGGGCGTCTTCGAAGGCCCATGCGGTGACGCGGATATCTTCAGCTTCTTCTTCCAATCCATGGACGCCACCCGCGCCCGAGCTGTCGCAACGGCCCAGGTACAAATGCACGAATTCAGTACTGCCACCGGGCGATGGAAAATATTTAGTGATCGGCCACAGCGCGGAGAATGTAAGCCCAGCTTCCTCCTCGGCTTCGCGGTGTGCAACCTCCTCAGGCTCTTCGTCCTTGTCGATCAGGCCAGCGACCATTTCCACCAGCCACGGGTTGTCGGTGCGGCCCATGGCGCCGACGCGAAACTGCTCGATCAACACCACTTCATCACGCTGCGGGTCGTAGGGCAGCACGCACACAGCGTCGTGACGAACGAAGACTTCCCGATTGATCACCCGGCTCATGTCGCCATCGAATTTCTCGTGGCGCAGCTGCACACGGTCAAGCTTATAGAAGCCCTTGTAGGCATTTTCGCGCTGAACAATCTCGATCTTGCTCGGCGTCGATTTTGCAAAGTCCGTCATGTCCCATCCTCGTTTAGCCTGCGCAATGGGCGCCATCCTAACGCGCTCCTGCACCTTGGCGCAGCCCCTTTCCGGTTGCCGGGATAGACGGCGAGCGTCAAACACACTCTAATCAGCTTAGTGGCGAACTGACTGCCGTGCTGGCAGTCGAAGCTGCACAAATTTCGCTCTTATCGATAGACGAAGGACTTACATGTCGCTTTTAAAAATCGCCTCCGTGGCCTGCATCGCATTGACCCTCGGCGCTTGCCAGAGCCTGTTCCAACCGAGCTTCAAGACCCCGCTGGAAGCCACTCGCGACGCCACCGAGCAAAGCAAGCCAGGCTGCGCCAGCGCCGACTGCCCGCTGGTGAATATCGACACGGTGCACTTTGCCAAGGAGCCCAAGCTCGATGCGCTGATCGAACAGCGCCTGCTGGAAATGACCAGCACCAGCCCTAACGACCCGCTGCCGACCAGCCTTGACACCTACCGAGAGCAATTCCTGCGCACCGCCGCCCCGCGTAACAGCATGTACTTGCAGGCCAAGGTACGTGAGCAGCATGACGGCTTGGTGATCATCGAGCTGTCCAGTTACCTGGACCAGGGCGCCACCCACGGCGAGCCTGGCCGTGCCTTCATCAACTATTCGCGCCAGCAACAAAAAGCCCTGACCCTGACCGACATGCTGTTACCCGGCAAGGAAGACGCGTTCTGGAAAGCCGCCCAAGTGGCACACAACAGCTGGCTGATCAGCACCCGTCTGAGCCTGGAGCCGGAGTATGTGAAGACCTACCCCTTCCAGAAAACCCCAAACGTGGCGCTGACCTATGGCGGCGTGATCCTCAAGTACCCCACCAGCACCATCGCGCCGTATGCCCTGGGCCATGTCGAGTTGCAGATCCCCTACTCGCGCCTCGATGGCATCCTCAGGCCTGAGCTGGTGCCGGCGCGCCGCTGAAGGCCCGCCCCAGGATGAGCTGCAACAGCCCTGCCAGCACCAGCGCCGGCAGGGTCGCGCCGATGTCCGGATACAGATTGGCCAGCAGGTGGTAAGTCGCGATGCCACCCAGCCAGGCCAACAACGCCGGCCAACGCAGAGCGGCGATCGCCCCTCGGCCACGGCGACGCAAGATGAAGTGATCCACCAACACCACGCCAAACAGCGGCGCAAACACCGAACCGATCAGCAGCAGGAAGTTCTGGTACTGGGCCAACGGCGCCAAACAGGCGATCAGGGTGCAGATCACACCGATGGCCAGTGCCAGGTGCTCAACCTTCAAGCGCAACAGAATCCCGCTGGACACCGCCGCCGAGTGGATATCGGCAAAGGCGTTTTCCGACTCATCCAACAGGATCAGCAACAGCGGAATGCCCAGGCCCGCACCGGCCAAGGCCAGCAATAGCGCATTCACCTCACCGCTCGGCGCGAACGCCAGGGTGTAGGCCACGCCCAGGCTCATCAGCCAGAAGTTACCGATAAAGAAGCCCAACGCCGTCCCTCCAAACACGCTTTTTGCGCGCGTGCCGAAGCGTGAGTAATCGGCAATCAGCGGCAGCCATGAGAGCGGCATGGCGATGGCGATATCAAAGCCCACCGCGAACGGCATCGAACCGTCACCGGCCTGGGCCCAGAGAGCAGCGAGGTCGGCCTTGGCGAACAGGTTCCAGGTCAGCCACAGGCAGGCGGCGAGCAGCAGCCAGATACCCCATTTGCGCAGGATCTGGCGCACGAAGGTCAGTGGACCGCTGACCGCCAACAGGGTCGCCAGGCCGCCAAAAAACAGGGTCCATAGCAATGGGCTGGCCAGCAGACTACCGTCGCTGAACGCCCGCGTGCCCAACAGACTAGCCGCGTCGCGCATCACGATGATTTCGAAAGAGCCCCAGCCGATCAGTTGCAGCAGGTTGAGCAGTGCCGGCAGGCTCGCCCCCTTGGCGCCCAGGCTGAGCTTGAGCGCGGCCATGGCGGACAGGCCGGTATCACTGCCGATCACGCCGACGGCGGCCAGCAGCAGCACGCCGACCAGGGTACCAAGCAAAATCGCCAGCAACGAACCGGACAGCCCCAGGCCCGGCGCGAGTAACGCGCCGGTCTGCAGGACCATCAGGCCGATGCCGAGGGAGAACCATAGGGAGAACAGGTCGCGGGCGCCGAAGACGCGTTTGTCAGCGGGAACCGCGATGTCCGGGGAATAGGTGCTGGGTTGAATGCTCAAGGGGGTTATCTCTGAGGAATATTGTTGTAAGCCCTTGTGGCGAGGGAGCTTGCTCCCGCTGGGTGGCGAAGCCGCCCCACAACCGGCAACCGAAGCGTGTCAGTAAAAACACCCTTGCAGGCAGGGGGAGTGCTGTGCACTCCAACGGGAGCAAGCTCCCTCGCCACAGGTCTAGGGTCAGACCTTTTTGTACAGCTGACTGCCTTCCTGCTTGAACCGCTCCGCCTGTTCGGCCAAGCCTTTGGCCACCTCCACGTCCACCGCTTCAATCCGTTGGTTGGCCGCGTATTCACGCACTTCCTGGGTGATTTTCATCGAGCAGAACTTCGGCCCGCACATCGAGCAGAAATGCGCGACCTTGGCCGAGTCCTTCGGCAGGGTTTCATCGTGATACGAACGCGCGGTGTCCGGGTCCAGGCCGAGGTTGAACTGGTCTTCCCAGCGGAACTCGAAGCGTGCCTTGCTCAAGGCGTTATCGCGGATCTGCGCGCCCGGATGGCCTTTCGCGAGGTCAGCCGCGTGGGCAGCGATCTTGTAGGTGATGATCCCGGTCTTCACGTCATCCTTGTTCGGCAGGCCCAAGTGTTCCTTGGGCGTGACGTAGCAAAGCATGGCGCAACCGAACCAGCCGATCATCGCCGCACCGATGCCGGAGGTGATGTGGTCGTAGCCCGGCGCGATGTCGGTGGTCAGCGGGCCGAGGGTGTAGAACGGCGCTTCGTCACAGCACTCGAGCTGCTTGTCCATGTTCTCCTTGATCAACTGCATCGGCACGTGGCCAGGGCCTTCGATCATGGTTTGCACGTCGTGCTTCCACGCGATCTTGGTCAGTTCGCCCAAGGTTTCCAGCTCGCCGAACTGCGCAGCGTCGTTGGCGTCGGCAATCGAGCCAGGGCGCAGGCCGTCACCGAGGGAGAAGCTGACGTCGTAAGCCTTCATGATTTCGCAGATTTCGTCGAAATGCGTGTAGGTGAAGTTCTCTTTGTGATGCGCCAGGCACCACTTGGCCATGATCGAACCGCCACGGGACACGATGCCGGTGACGCGCTTGGCGGTCAGCGGCACATAGCGCAACAGCACGCCGGCGTGGATGGTGAAGTAGTCGACGCCCTGCTCGGCCTGCTCGATCAGGGTGTCGCGGAACAGCTCCCAGGTCAGGTCCTCGGCGGCGCCGCCGACTTTTTCCAGGGCCTGGTAGATCGGCACGGTGCCGATTGGCACGGGCGAGTTACGGATGATCCACTCGCGGGTTTCATGGATGTGCTTGCCGGTGGACAGGTCCATCACCGTGTCCGAGCCCCAGCGAATGCCCCAGGTGAGTTTCGCCACTTCTTCTTCGATGGACGAACCCAGGGCGCTGTTGCCGATGTTGCCGTTGATCTTCACCAGGAAGTTACGGCCGATGATCATCGGTTCCAGTTCGGTGTGGTTGATGTTGGCCGGGATGATCGCGCGGCCACGGGCGATTTCTTCGCGCACGAATTCAGGGGTGATGATTTTCGGCACGCTGGCGCCGAAGCTATGGCCGGCGTGTTGCTGGTCGAGCAGGCCGCTGGCGCGGGCTTCTTCCAGCTTCATGTTTTCGCGGATGGCGACGTATTCCATCTCGGCGGTGATGATGCCTTTGCGTGCGTAGTGCATCTGCGTGACGTTGGCACCGGCCTTGGCGCGGCGCGGGTTTTTCACGTGGGCGAAGCGCAGGGCGGTCAGTTCGGCGTCGCTGAGGCGCTGTTGGCCAAAATGCGAGCTGAGGCCGGACAGGCGCTCGGTGTCACCACGCACTTCGATCCACGGCGAGCGCACATCGCCCAGGCCTTTGCGCACATCGATGATCACATTCGGGTCGGTGTACGGGCCGGAGGTGTCATAGACCACCACGGGGGCGTTGATTTCACCGCCGAAGTCGGTAGGGGTGACGTCCAGGCTGATTTCGCGCATCGGCACGCGGATGTCCGGGCGAGTGCCCTGCACGTAGATTTTTTGCGAGCGGGTAAACGGCTGCACGGAACCGGAGTCGACCTTGGCCGATTCACTCAAGTGCACGGTGTTTTTCAGTTTTGTACTTTTTATTTCTGTGCTCATCACGGGCTCTCCAACTATCCAGGCGGTGGATTTTTGTCGGAGCGAACCTGTGACGGATGGACGCACTGAAACCAGTGCTGTGCTATGCACGAGGGCTATTCGATGGTCGAACAGCATCCCGGACGAAGCACAAGAGGACTCGCCGGGTGACGAGAAATCTTGTTCCCTACGCAGGCGCTAACCTGATCAGGTTCAACGGGATCCG
>NZ_JBYVMD010000091.1:0-7896 GCF_058145955.1 Pseudomonas sp. A39 | reverse complement strand
GCTTTCTGAACCAGCCAAGGGTCGTTTTCGAGACGGATCACTGTACCGGGTTTCAGTTCTTTACCAGTTTTCATTGCATATATCCGAAATTTGGATGGGATTTACAAAATTCAAGGTGGCGTATCATATCCAACTTTCATAAAACTGCACCAGCGCCGTCGCAAGATCGGCCTGCAAGCCCTGTTCCAGACACCATGTTTCAGCGTGCAGGCTCACCTCCGGCCAGTGTTCCAGCAGCCTTTTCCACGCTTGGGCCATATCGGCCTCGGTGTTCCAGGCTTGCCAGAGCCCGATCAGCGCCGCCCTTGCGTCCGGTGATAAGTCGGCGGTGTACAGCTCGAGGAACGCGTCGAGCTTGTCGAGATGGATGTCTTCGTCCTGTCGATAGATGTGCCACAGCAGCGGCCGACCGGCCCATTGGGCACGCACGAACGAGTCTTCGCCGCGCACGGCGTTGAAGTCGCAGCACCACAACAGCCGGTCATATTGCTCTTGGCGGACGAACGCAATCACCTGCACCGTCAGTGCTCCGCGCTGGTGGATATCCCCCGCTGCCAGCCGGTCCAGGCCCAGCCAGCGCTGCACATCGCCGAGAATGCGCCCCTCGGGAACCAACAGATGAGTGGCACGCCCGTCCGTCGATAACACCTCCAGCCAACTGGCCAGCCCAGCATTTTCGTAGGCAAACAGTGAGATCAGCCGCGCTCCGGCTGTAGGAGACACGCCCAAGGCTTGCAGGAAATGTTGCTGCGCGCTGGCATCCTGCTGAAACGCCTGACGCTGCTCCAGCAATCCCGCCTCGCGCAGCAGGCCACCGGTGCCAGGCCTGAACCCAGGGAAGAAGAAGAACTTCTGCACCCCCTTGAATTTCACCGACGGCAACTTGTGGCAGCCCACCACCCATTCTTCGGCACTGAGGTAATCCAGGTTCATCCACAACGGCACACGCTCGTGGGCCGCCATGGCTTCCATGTACTCAGGTGGCAACTGGCAGGCAAACGCGGCGATCACCACATCCGCCGCGGGCGCCGCCACCCATTCGGCCGGCCAATGGCGCACTTGCACGCCTTCCTGCCATTGCAGGTCTTGCCGCACATCAATGTCCGGGCACATGCGTTCGAAGGCGCGCAGGTCGTCGACCCACAAGCACACATCACAGGCATGCTCCACCACCAATTGCCGGGCCAGGCGCCAGGTCACGCCGATGTCGCCGTAGTTGTCGACGACGCTGCAAAAAATATCCCAGCGGGCTCTCATTCCGGGCTCCAACGTTCAAAGGCTCGATTGTCCGCATAAATGCACGGATGCAGAAGGCTTGATCGCGATTATTCTGCACAGTGGCTGTGCGACAATCGCCGCCACGCCGCAAATGCCCGCCAGGAGGCAATCATGTCCGATCGTTCGTTGTCGCTGTTCAAGCTCAGTGTCTCTATCGCGTTCGGCGTATGGCTGGGGTTTATCGCCATCGTGCTGACCACTTGGCTGGCCTCGCGCTACCTGTTCCCGCAGAGCCTGGCGCCGGTGGCCCAGGCGGTGCAGCAATTGGGCAAGCCTGCGGTGGTGGCACCGGAACCGCCGAATCGTATGTTCGAGCAATACCAGCAGAACCTGCAGAAGCAGGAACAGCAACAAAGCCTGGACCAGGCGCGCAACAATGCGCGCAACCTGTCCAACCCCAAATGCCAGTTCTGGCTGCAACAGGACCAGAACGCGCCCAACGAAAAGACACGTGCCAATGTCCTGCAATTCTGTGATTGATGACCATGAATAAACACGCCGTCCACCAGCTGATCCTGGAAAAGCTCAGCGTCGATCTCGACATTGCCCAACGTGCCGCGCAGACCGCCTACGAAACCGCGACCCACGAAGAAAATATCGCCGAAAACAAGTACGACACCTTGGGTCTGGAGGCCTCTTACCTGGCGGCCGGGCAAGCCAAGCGTGTCGAGGAGATCAAGCAGGCGTTGACGCTGTGCCAGGCCATGGCACTGCGCCCCTACGATGATCAGCGGGGCATAGCGGTCGGCGCGCTACTGGGTCTGGAAGACGAGAATGGCCGCCAGCAATGGTTGTTCCTGGCGCCGGATGCGGCGGGCTTGAAAGTGGACGTGGTCGGGCAACCGGTGACCGTCATCACCCCGCGCTCACCGCTGGGCAAAAGCCTGCTGGGCAAGTTCGAAGGGGATGAGGTGGAGATTCTGGTAGCGGGCGCTCGGCAACATTTCACGGTTACCGAGGCTAAATAACCCTAGGGTAGGGCTTACTCTGGAGAGGGCGTTTGCGCCCTCCCCACAGTGTCAGTGAACCGGTAGTTCTACGCCGTCGAACAGCTCTTCCAGCTCCTGCTTGTTGTGGCACTGGATCGCCTTGGCCATGACCTCACGGGTGAGGTGCGGCGCAAACTTCTCAATGAAATCGCACATGAAGCCACGCAGGAACGTGCCACGACGGAAGCCGATCTTGGTCACGCTGGACTCGAACAACTCGCTGGCATCGAGCACCACCAGGTCTTTGTCGAGTGCGGTGTCGACCGCCATCTTGGCGACGATCCCCACGCCCAGGCCCAGGCGCACGTAAGTCTTGATCACGTCGGCGTCGGCGGCGGTGAACACCACTTTCGGCGTCAGGCCGCGATGGCTGAAGGCTTCGTCAAGTTTGGAGCGGCCGGTGAAGCCGAACACGTAAGTCACGATCGGGTATTCAGCCAGGGCTTCCAGGGTCAGCTTCGGCAGCTTGGCCAACGGGTGACCCTGAGGCACGACGACGCAACGGTTCCAGCGGTAGCACGGCATCATCACCAGGTCACCGAACAGCTCCAGGGCTTCGGTGGCAATGGCGAAATCGACGGTGCCATCAGCGGCCATCTCGGCGATCTGCATCGGCGAACCCTGGTGCATGTGCAAGGCCACGTCAGGGTACTGCTTGATGAAATCGCGAATCACCGGCGGCAACGCATAACGCGCCTGGGTGTGAGTGGTGGCGATGGACAGCGTGCCCTTCTTCTCGTTGGAGAATTCCTGGGCGATCTGCTTGATGCTTTCGACTTTGCGCAGGATCTCGCCAGCGGTGGTGATGATGCGCTCACCGGCCGGCGTGACACGGGTGAGGTGCTTGCCGCTGCGCGCGAACACTTCGACGCCCAACTCGTCTTCGAGCAGGCGGATCTGCTTGCTGATACCGGGTTGCGAGGTGTAAAGGCTTTGAGCGGTAGCGGAAACGTTGAGGTCGTGGTGCGCCACTTCCCAGATGTAGCGCAGTTGTTGGAGCTTCATATGTGTCCCTCAAAGCAGATAGACGCCACGGGTATCAGCGACGGTATATAACTATATTAAAGGTTCGATGGATAAATCTAGAACTTTTTATCGTTTTCACCCATCAGACGTCATCACTGCGTCGACGTTGCAACGAAGGCACCAGGTAAACCGGCACCGTAGACAACTGCAGCACCCGTGCAGCGGTGCGCCCCAACGGAGTAGCCGCTGCGGTTGCATGGCTATGACTGCCTACGATCAACAGATCCACGGAAAGTTTACGCAGTTGGTCGAGTATCACCTCGCACGGGTCGCCCTGAATCACCCGTACCGAACGAATCAACTTCAGGTCCTGCTCCCCATCCCCCAACTCCTCGCGAAAACTGTCCAGCACCCGCTGTTCGATCGTCGCCATCACCGTGGTCAGCCCCTGGCTCTGCCATTCACTCAGGGCCTGCTCATCAAGGTAGCTCTGCAGCACCGATTCGGCGAACAGCCCGATGGGCTCGACCACATGAATCACGTACAAGTCCGCCTTGAACGTCCGCGCCAACGCCAGCGCATGCTGCATCACATAAGGCGCATACAGGCCGAGGTCCGTGGCGTACAGCATCGAACGAATCATAGAACCTCCTGGGCTGCCAGGATGGCGGAGATGAACTGAGCTTAGCAGCGCCCGGACGACTTGGATTGAGTTAGCTCTTCACCTCATTACTGATGCCATGGGGTACATGCCCGGTGGCCACAAACTCCCTGGCTTTCTCGCAATGACCGGCCTGATCATCGAAAAACACGTCGGCGGCGAACGCTTCCAGGAACGCGGATTTTTCCAGGCCGCCGAGGAACAAGGACTCGTCCAGACGTATATCCCATTCACGCAAGGTGCGGATCACACGCTCGTGGGACGGCGCCGAGCGGGCGGTGACCAGCGCGGTGCGGATGGGGCACGCGTCATCTGGAAACTCGCGCTGCAACAAGTTGAGTGCCGCCAAAAAACCTTTGAACGGACCGCCGTGCAACGGCTGGCGTGCCGACTCCCGCTCATTGGCCTGGAACGCTTCCAGGCCGCCGGCCTGGTACACCCGCTCCGACTCATCGGAAAACAGCACAGCGTCACCGTCAAAGGCAATGCGCAATTCTTCGCTGGAAGCGCGGTTCGGGCCGCCGGACAAAATCGTCGCCGCCGCGAACCCGGCATCGAGGGCACTGCGTACATCTTCAGCATGGGTCGAAAGAAACAGATGGCAACCAAAGGCGGCCAAATAAGGATAAGGACTACGCCCTCCTACGAAAGCGGCGCGGGAAATATCCAGACCGTAATGCTGAATAGAGTTGAACACGCGCAGGCCGGTGTCAGCACTGTTGCGCGACACCAGTACCACTTCGACCCGGGCACGGCCAAGGCTGGCATTCAGGCTCAGCAGCTTTTTGACCAACGGGAAGGCGTCGCCGGGCTCAAGGAATTCTTCTTCGTGTTCGATCTGGTACTGGCGGTAAGCCTCGACGCCTTGCGCGAGGTAGACCTTGTGGCTGTCGCTCAGGTCGAACAGTGCCCGCGACGAAATCGCCAGCACCAGTTTGTCGCCCAATCCTTTTGCCATGGTGTGTCCCTCGACTCAGCGGTTGTGCCGATCAATAAAACTCAAGGCCTGGTAAAGCGCCTGCATCCGCGGCAGTTCGCAACCGGCGGCTTTGGCGGCGGCGAGTGGCCGGGCATAGATCGCCGCCAGTTCCAGCGGGCGTTTATGCACGTGGTCGTGGTACATGCTCGGCAGGTAGTCGGCCATGGTTTCGGTCATGGTGAACATCTGCTCGGCGTAGCTTTGGGGAATGTCATGGCCACAAGCGTGGGCGCCCTGCACCACTTCGGCCATCAGCGCCTGGATCAGCTCACGACTGGACTCGTCCGCCATCATGGCCGTGGTGCCGGTGCCCAATAACACGGAGAGGCCGTTGTAGGGCACGTTCCACACCAGTTTGTGCCAACGGGCCTGATGCACATTGGCCATGGCCTGGGACTCGATGCCGGCCTGATGAAACAGCGCCGCACCGGCTTCGACAATCGCCTTTTGCCGGGCGTCATCATTGGCCGCCGAGCCACTGTGGTAACCCAGGTTGACCCGGCCCAACGCCTGATGCTCGACAACGCCGGGGGCAGAACGGTGCACGCCGATGTAGCACAGGCCTCCCAACAGGTGCAGCGATGCTGGCAAGTGTTCACGCAGGCTGTCTTCGACATCGAGGCCGTTTTGCAGCAATACCACCTTGGCATCCGGGGCCGCCACCTGGGCGAGGGTCGGGGCCAGCTCGACGTTGCCGGTCGACTTGGTGCCCACCAGCAGCCAGTCGCACGGCGGCATATCGGCAGCACGGGCGTAGGCCTGCACCGGGTGCAGGTGCAGGGTTCCATGCACCGTGCTGTTCACGTGCAGGCCGTGCTCGCTGACGGCCGTGTATTCACTGCGCAACAGGAAGTGCACATCGAAACCGGCGCGCGCCAGCATCAAGCCGTAGAAACCACCGATGGCGCCGGTGCCGATGATGCCGATCCGTGGCGATTGGGGTGTAGCTGCTGTCATGGCAAATCCTCAGGTGGACGGGTGAGTGCCTGTTTTACGGCATCGAAAACGTCGTCACGCGTAAGACGTGTCTGTATCTGCCCGAGGAATTGACCCTCGCACACCACGAACAACGCCGGCAAATGAAAGATCTGGTAGCGTTCGACCGCACCGCCGTTGTGCCCGGCGTCCACCCAGCACAACCGGTCCACCGGCAGCGGCCAGCCCGGTAATTGCTGGCGCGCCCAACGGCAACTGGAACACCCATGGCTTGTGAACACGACGAGCGAAATACCTGGCAATCCCAGCAATTGCTGGTCAATATCCAGGTCGGTCAATTCCAGTTCCTTCACTATACTGCTGCCACTGCCGTCAATTGGACGGTGCTCGGAGTCCGTGTACATGGGTCGTTTTTTACCTCACCCTGATGATGTCGCTGTCGAGTTAATCCAACGCCCCTCTCCCGCTGTCCCCCGCCAACGCCTGCACACTATCGGCCTGGGCGGTGTCGCCTGCAATTGGCCGCGTGCCTGGCGCGAGGGCACGGCGGTTGACCTGCATATCCCGTCCTTGGGCCCCAGTGCGCGTTATCCGGGTTATGTGGCGTGGTGCCGCAAGGTGGAAACCGGCTACCGCGTCGGCATTTCGTTTACCGATGAACATGCCTTGTTCGGTGCACGCATGGGTGAGCAAGCATGCCGGATAGAGCGTTACTGCCGCCAGCACGAAGATGCCGAGCCGACACCCCAGCAACTCGAAACCCTGGCCCGCGAGTGGGTATCGCGTCATGCCAGCGAGTTCTCCCATGAGGCCTTTGTGGCGCCAGCGCTGGATTAAAGCGGGCTTTGCCCATTGTCGCGGGCCCGTGTTACGCGCTAAGGTTCCTCCCCCCTGCATCCAAATCATGCTGTGCTCCGCCGCACGGGGATGGCTGGCGGCCGGCACCCGTGACCCTGACGAGTAACACGATGGCTGATTTACCGATCAATGACCTAAACGTCGAATCCAACGAGACGCTGATCACACCCGACCAGCTCAAGCGCGAAATCCCCCTGAGCGACGCTGCCCTGCAGACCGTCACCAAGGGCCGCGAAGTCATCCGTGACATTCTCGACGGCACCGACCATCGCCTCTTCGTCGTCATCGGGCCTTGCTCGATCCACGACCTCAAGGCTGCCCACGAGTACGCCGAGCGCCTGAAAGTGCTGGCGGCGGAAGTGTCGGACACCCTGTACCTGGTGATGCGCGTCTATTTCGAAAAACCGCGCACCACCGTCGGCTGGAAAGGCTTGATCAACGACCCGTACCTGGACGACTCGTTCAAGATCCAGGACGGCTTGCACATCGGCCGTCAACTGCTGCTGGACCTGGCCGAGATGGGCCTGCCCACCGCGACCGAGGCCCTGGACCCGATTTCCCCGCAGTACCTGCAGGACCTGATCAGCTGGTCGGCCATCGGCGCACGCACCACCGAATCCCAGACTCACCGGGAAATGGCGTCCGGCCTGTCCTCGGCCGTGGGCTTCAAGAACGGCACCGACGGCGGCCTGACCGTGGCGATCAACGCGCTGCAATCGGTCTCCAGCCCACACCGTTTCCTGGGCATCAACCAGGAAGGTGGCGTGTCCATCGTCACCACCAAGGGCAACGCCTACGGTCACGTGGTGCTGCGCGGCGGCAATGGCAAGCCCAACTATGATTCGGTCAGCGTTGCCCTGTGCGAGCAGGCGTTGAACAAGGCTAAGATCAAGCCGAACATCATGGTCGACTGCAGCCACGCCAACTCCAACAAGGACCCGGCCCTGCAGCCGCTGGTGATGGAAAACGTCGCCAACCAGATCCTGGAAGGCAACCAGTCGATCATCGGCCTGATGGTCGAGAGCCACCTGAACTGGGGTTGCCAGGCGATTCCAAAAGACCTGGCCGACTTGCAGTACGGCGTGTCGATCACCGATGCCTGCATCGACTGGTCCGCCACCGAAAACACCCTGCGCAGCATGCATGCCAAGCTCAAGGACGTCTTGCCGAAACGCAAACGCACCTGACTTAACGCTGCGCACACAAAAACGCCGGGCTTAGCCCGGCGT
>NZ_JBYVMD010000090.1:0-7951 GCF_058145955.1 Pseudomonas sp. A39 | reverse complement strand
GGGGCAAGCCCCCTCCCACATTTGGATCGCGGTCTAACCGTTAGATGGCGGTCGTCGGTCAGGCCGCCAGCGGGAGCGAGCTCCCTCGCCACAGGTCAAGCGCCATACCCGTATACCTAAGCTCCCAGAAGCCCAGCCGACCCTTTGCCGTCAGGATTCCGCGCTGACCTGCGTAGGGTCCGGGCAGCTCTGATCGCCGTTGTTCAAGCCTTGCTTGTAGTTGCGGCTCAGCAGCGAGGCCTTGCCGTTGTGCCACGTCAGCGTCAACACATACAGCGTGTCGTAGTCGCTGCCGGACCAGTCGTGGGTGATGGTGTGTTTTTCCCCCGACGCTTCACTGGCCACCTTGTTGATCAACTCCGGCAGGTAACCGTGGGACCAGGCGGTGTAGATGATGGAGTTGTGGTATTTGTCCTCGACCAGTTCATCGGCGAGGGCACTGGTGTCATTCGCGGAAAACTTGATGTTCACCGGCAGGCCCAACTTGATGGCGCTGGGGCTGATGGTCATCAGGGGCCGAATATAGCTGTAGGAATTGTCTAGCTCGCCTTCCTCGACATTCCGTGTCGGGTTGGCCGCAAAGACGAAATTGGCTTTGCCGAATTTTTCCGGGAGCACCGTGGCCAGGTTCATCGCACGGTTGAGGCCCTGGCAATTGAGTTGGCCCAGGCCACCGGCGGGTTTTTCGCCGTGGCGCAGGAAAACCAGGGTTTGTACCCCATCCACCGGTTCGGCGCTGCTGATGCGCGATTCCAGGGTGAGGCCAACAGCGCCGCCTGCCAGCAGCAGCGGTAACATAATGTATGAATATCGTTTCAGGCGCAGCGCAAGGCACAGAGGCTTGATTGTCATGAGTGTCGAGTCTTCAGTGCATCGAATTAAGGCGGACAAGCCCGGCCCAGTACGCATCCAGCGTCCTGCGGTGTTCCCTGTCGATGTAGCGAGGTGCCTCCATTCACCGGACGAGCGCACTTGAGAGTGCCCATAGGCGTATTGGTTCGCCTGCGAGGGATAATAGCCAGCCGATGTTGCGCATTGATGACCCATGCAGGACACCGTGCGGATGATTATGATGGGGCTTTCTGCCCAGGGATTTCACAATGAACCCGCTTGCCGCTTTCCCGATCAACAGCAAATGGCCGGCTCAACATCCCGAGCGTTTGCAGCTGTACTCGCTGCCCACGCCCAACGGGGTGAAAGTGTCGATCATGCTCGAAGAACTGGGCCTGCCCTACGAGGCGCATAAAGTCAGCTTCGAGACGCAGGACCAGTTGTCTCCCGAGTTCCTGTCCCTGAACCCCAACAACAAAATCCCCGCCATCATTGACCCCAATGGCCCCAGCGGCCAGCCGCTGGCGCTGTTCGAGTCCGGTGCCATCCTGATCTACCTGGCGGAGAAAACCAGCCAACTGCTTTCCGAAGACCCGGCCACCCGCTATGAAACCATCCAGTGGCTGATGTTCCAGATGGGCGGTATCGGCCCGATGTTCGGCCAACTGGGGTTCTTCAACAAATTTGCCGGCAAGGCCTACGAAGACAAGCGCCCTCGCGACCGCTACGCCGCTGAGTCCCGGCGCCTGCTGGACGTCCTGGAAAAACGCCTGCTGGGCCGCACCTGGATCATGGGCGATGCCTACAGCATCGCCGATATCGCCACCTTTCCGTGGGTTCGCAACCTGATCGGCTTCTATGAATCCGGCGACCTGGTGGGCATTGCCGACTTCCCCAATGTACTGCGCGCGCTGGACGGTTTTGTTGCGCGGCCAGCCGTGATCCGTGGCCTTAATATTCCGAGTTGAAACATGCAGACTTTCGATTTCAAACAGCTGGACGTATTCAGCCGCGTGCCGCTCAAAGGCAACCCGCTGGCGGTGGTGTTCGATGCCGACAGCCTGTCCGACCGGCAGATGGCGGATTTTGCCAACTGGACCAACCTCAGCGAAACCACGTTCCTGCTGACCCCCCGCGACCCCAGGGCTGACTATCGGGTGCGAATTTTCACCACCCTGCAGGAACTGCCCTTCGCCGGGCACCCGACGCTCGGCAGTTGCCACGCGTGGCTGCAGGCAGGCGGTATTCCACGCGGCGAGGAGATCATCCAAGAGTGCGAAATCGGCCTGGTGCGTATCCGTCGCCAGGGCGATGAACTGGCGTTTATCGCACCGCCATTATTGCGTTCCGGGCCGGTCGAGGCCGCCGTGATAGAGCGCGTGCGTCAGGCGTTGCACGTGGCGCCCGACACCATTGTGCGCAGCCAGTGGGTCGATAATGGCGCGGGCTGGCTGGCGGTGATGTTGGCCGATCGAAACCAGGTGCTGGACCTGCAACCGGATTACTCGCAACTGCTCGGTTTGGCGGTGGGCGTGATTGCGCCGTGTGACCCCGCTCGCGACGATGTGGACGCGCAGTTCGAAGTGCGGGCCTTTATCGCAGGCGATGGCGCGCAGGAAGACCCGGCCACCGGCAGCTTGAACGCCGGGCTCGCCCAATGGTTGCTCAGCGAGGGCCTGGCGCCCGAGCGCTATGTGGTCAGCCAGGGCACGGCCATAGGACGGGCGGGGCGGATTCACGTTGAGCGCCAGGGCGATGAAATCTGGGTCGGTGGCGCGGTGGCGGTGTGCATCGAAGGGCATGTACGGCTCTAGATCAATAAATTGTTACGGCACACGCAATACACTGTTGGCCCCTTGGCGTTTGTGCTGCCGGGGCCTGGGGCATAAGCTTTCGCCCTAAAGTTTTCTGCCACTTTTTCAGGATATCCATGACCAGCCAGTTCCCCCAAGCCCGTCCACGCCGCCTGCGCCGCTCTCCGGAGCTGCGTGGTTTGTTCCAGGAAAGCGAGTTCACCCTCAACGACCTGGTGCTGCCGATTTTCGTCGAAGAAGACATCGACGACTTCGTGCCCATCACCAGTATGCCGGGCGTGCTGCGTATTCCTGAGAAGAAACTGGCCGGTGAAATCGAGCGCTATGCGCGTGCCGGTATCAAGTCGGTGATGACCTTTGGCGTGTCCCACCACCTGGATGCCAGCGGCAGTGACACCTGGAAAGAGCGCGGCCTGGTTTCGCGCATGTCTTCGATCATCAAGGACGCCGTGCCGGAAATGATCGTGATGTCGGATACCTGCTTCTGCGAATACACCGATCACGGCCACTGTGGCGTGATGCACGGCGCCCATGTCGACAACGATGCGACCTTGGTCAACCTCGGCAAGCAAGCCGTGGCCGCTGCGCGTGCCGGTGCCGACGTCATCGCCCCGTCGGCGGCGATGGACGGCCAGGTCCAGGCGATTCGCCGTGCCCTGGATGACGCGGGCTTCACCCATATCCCCATCATGGCGTATTCCACCAAATTCGCCTCGGCCCTCTACGGCCCGTTCCGCGAAGCCGGCGGCAGTGCGCTCAAGGGCGACCGCAAAAGCTACCAGATGAACCCGATGAACCGCCGCGAAGCCGTGCGCGAATCGCTGCTCGACGAGCAGGAAGGCGCGGATGCGCTGATGGTCAAGCCGGCCGGTGCCTACCTCGACATCATCCGCGACATCCGCGAAGCCTCGCGCCTGCCAGTGGCGGCGTATCAGGTGAGCGGCGAGTACGCGATGATCAAGTTCGGCGCCCAGGCCGGTGCGATTGATGAAGACCGTGTGGTGCGGGAGACCTTGGGCTCGATCAAGCGCGCGGGCGCGGACTTGATCTTCACCTACTTCGCGATGGACCTGGCGTTGGCGGGGATCTAAAGCCACCGCATACTCAAATGTGGGAGGGGGCTTGCTCCCACATTTGCCTGCGTCGTTTGTGGGGTAGTATTTCAATTCCGCCGCCTCAGGAAGCTTTGAATGTCTTCGTCCCGTCTTCCCCTTTTACTCTGTTCGCTACTGGTACTGGCCGGTTGCTCCACCACGCGCAACCCGCAACAGCCGGAGCGTAGCGAGGCCGAGGTGAAGGCGCAGATCGTGCGCTTGCTGCCGGCCAAGGTGTCCGATCGCAATGGTTGGGCCCAAGACATCTACACCGCCTTCGACACCCAGAAAATCTATCCCAGCACGGAAAATATCTGCGCCGTGCTGGCGGTGACCGAGCAGGAATCTACGTACCAAGTCGACCCGCCCGTGCCGAACATGGGCAAGATAGCCCAGGATGAAATCCTGCGGCGTGCCGGAAAAATCCACGTGCCGGCGTTTGTCGTGCGCAGTGCGCTGCAACTGAGTTCGCCCACCGGCAAGACTTACGCCGACCGCCTGAACGCGGCGCGCACGGAGAAGGACCTGAGTGGCATCTTCGATGACTTCATCAGCATGGTGCCCCTGGGTAATACACTGTTTGGCGGTTTCAACCCGGTGCACACCGCAGGCCCGATGCAGGTGAGTATCGACTTCGCGCAGAAACAGGCACGCGGTTATCCCTACACGGTGGACGGCACTATTCGCCGCGAAGTTTTCACCCGCCGTGGTGGCCTGTACTTCGGCATCGCGCACTTGCTCGGTTACCCGGTGAACTATGACCAGCCGCTGTACCGTTTTGCCGACTTCAATGCCGGTTGGTACGCCAGTCGCAACGCCGCGTTCCAGGCCGCCGTCAGCCGTGCCTCGGGTACCGAGTTGGCGCTGGATGGGGATTTGATTCGCTATGGTTCATTGCTACCCGGCACCACCGAACTGGCGGTGCGCTCATTGGGCGCGAAGCTGGATATGCGCAACCCCAGCATCCGCAGCCAACTGGAGCAGGGTGAGCAACTGGATTTCGAGGACACCACGCTCTACAAGCGCGTGTTTGCCCTGGCTGACAAGGCCGCGGGCAAACCGATGCCACGGGCGATCCTGCCAGGCATCGTGCTCAAGAGCCCCAAGATCACCCGCAACCTCACCACCGCATGGTTCGCCAAGCGCGTGGATGAGCGGTATCAGCGTTGCATGAAACGCTGATCAACTGTGTGGTGAGCGGGCTCCTGTGGTAAGCGGGCTTGCTGTGATGAGCGGGCTTCCTGTGGTGAGCGGGCTTGCCCCGCGCTGGGGTGCGTAGCGCCCCCCATCAAGTACGATGCGGTCTATCAGGCATCACTCGGCGGCTCACTCTGCGCCTGCTTCGCACCCCAGCGCGGGGCAAGCCCGTTCACCCCAGGACGGTTCCTCACCACAAAGCGTCGCCACAACCACACCCACAACCACACGACCGGAAACGCCAGGATCACGAACGGCAACACATAGCTTGACCGTTCCAGGGCGTCGGCTGTGCCTTCCACCAGGTTGTCGCCCAGGTTGCTGAACATGCGGCTGAAGCGTGACTGCTGATTGGCGCCGTCAGCGGAGCGGAAATTCAGCGTCACACGGTTGGTGTCGAGACGACGTTGCTGGCCGGCGGCAACCTGGGCCAGCTCCTGGAGTTCGTTTTCGATAGCGGCCTGTTCCTTACTCAAGACGATCAGGTCACTGACGGTGATGTCCTTGCGTTTGGCCAACTCATCCAGGCGTTGTTGTTGGGCTTGCAGGCGGTCCTGGCGGCGGCGTACGTCGGCGACGGCATCGGCCAGGTCCTCGGCGGTGGTTATGCGCTGGCCGAGTTTGCCGCCTTCTGCGGCCATCGCAACGATCGGCTCCACACCCGTCGGCGCAATGCGCAGAATGATCTGGCCGCCGCTGCTGTCTTCGGTGATGCCGAGGATATTGCAGGCACCGAAGCGTGCCGTTTCGCAGGCCTCGCGGGTGGCCTGCATACGAGGGGCGAGCAGGGCGCCGGGCAGGGCCAGGCTCAGCTCGTGCTCGTACGCCAGTTGTGCCCCGGCCCGGCCCTGTTCGCCGTTGATCACCGTGGCGCGGGAGTGGTCCTTGGGCGAACAGCCTGCAACGGCCAACGCTGCCAGCAGGAGCAACAGGTAGGGTTTTGGTTTGCCGTCCAGGTGGCGCATTGCTGTTCCTTGGGATCAGGGGGGATTTGACGGCGATTAAAGCGGGTCTGGCGGATTAACGCAAAGCATCGTGGGGCAGAAGTGAGTGGCGCGGGCGAGTGCGGTGTTTGCCGTGCCACGCAGTCGCCCGCTCCCATAGATGGACTGCGTTTTTTCAAGAATCCCACATAAAGAAAAGGCCTGGTTTTCGTGGAACCAGGCCTTTTCCGTGTTGCTCTTTAGTGCAGGGGGCTGCTGCGCAGCCCAGCGGGAGCAAGCTCCCTCGCCACATGCTCCTTGAATCAGCTGCGTTCGAGGGCCAGGGCCACGCCTTGGCCGCCACCGATGCACAGGGTCGCCAGGCCTTTCTTGGCATCGCGTTTGATCATTTCATGCAGCAGGGTCACCAGTACGCGGCAGCCTGAGGCGCCGATCGGATGGCCGATGGCGATGGCGCCACCGTTGACGTTGACCTTGTCGGTGTCCCATTCCAGCTCTTTGCCCACGGCCAGGGATTGGGCGGCGAAGGCTTCGTTGGCCTCGATCAGGTCCAGGTCGCCCAGGCTCCAACCGGCTTTGTCCAAGCAACGGCGAGTGGCCGAAACCGGACCGATGCCCATGATGGCTGGGTCGACGCCGGCATTGGCGTAGCTGGCGATGCGCGCGAGTACCGGCAGGCCGAGGGCCTTGGCCTTGTCGGCACTCATCAGCAGCACCGCAGCGGCGCCATCGTTGAGGCTGGAGGCATTGCCGGCGGTGACACTGCCGTCTTTCTTGAAGGCCGGTTTCAGCTTGGCCAGGGACTCGGCGGTGGTGCCGGCGCGCGGCTGTTCATCCACGGCGAAGGCCACTGGGTCGCCTTTGCGCTGGGGAATCAGGATCGGTGTGATTTCTTCGGCAAACCGCCCAGCCTCAATGGCGGCGACGGCTTTTTGCTGGGAAGCCGCGGCGAACGCGTCCTGGGCTTCTCGGCTGATGCCGTATTTGTCGACCAGGTTCTCGGCGGTGATGCCCATGTGGTAATCGTTGAACGCATCCCACAGGCCGTCGGTGATCATGCTGTCGATCATCTTGGCGTGGCCCATGCGTAACCCGGTGCGCGCGGCGGGCAGTACGTAGGGGGCCAGGCTCATGTTTTCCATGCCGCCGGCGATGATCACGTCGGCGTCACCGCAACGAATGGACTGGGCGCCCAAGTGCAGGGCCTTGAGGCCGGAGCCGCAGACTTTGTTCAACGTCAGGCTGGGCACGGCGTGGGGCAGGCCGGCAAGGATCGAAGCCTGGCGCGCCGGGTTCTGGCCGCTGCCGGCGGTGAGCACCTGGCCGAGGATTACTTCATCCACTTCGGCCGGGTCCAGGCCGGTCTGTTCCAATAAGCGACGGATCACGGCGGCGCCCAGTTCGGGGGCCGGGATATTCGCCAGCGAACCCTGGAAGCTGCCCAAGGCGGTGCGGGTGGCAGCAACAATCACGACGTCTTGCATGGGATCTGTCCTCACTGGAAGTGCATTTCTGGAACGTGGTCCGGGACGATCAGTTTACCGGCGGTCTTGCTCACAATCTCTTCAACGCTGACGCCAGGTGCGCGTTCCTTGAGGACAAAAGCGCCATTTTCGATTTCCAGGTACGCCAGGTCCGTCAGCACACGCTTGATGCAGTTCGCACCGGTCAGCGGCAGGCTGCATTGGCTGAGCAGCTTGGATTCACCGTCCTTGGAGGCGTGGGTCATGATCACGATGATGTTTTCTGCACCGGCCACCAGGTCCATGGCGCCGCCCATGCCTTTGACCAGCTTGCCGGGGATCATCCACGAGGCGATGTTGCCGTGTACGTCGACTTCAAACGCACCGAGCACGGTGAGATCGACGTGGCCGCCACGGATCATTGCAAAGGACTCGGCCGAGGAGAAAATCGACGCACCGATGCGCGCGGTCACGGTCTGTTTGCCGGCATTGATCATGTCGGCATCAATGGTTTCTTCAGTCGGGAACGGTCCCATGCCGAGCAGGCCGTTTTCCGATTGCAGCATGACTTCCATGCCTTCGGGGATGTAGTTGGCGACCAGGGTCGG
>NZ_JBYVMD010000009.1:0-199823 GCF_058145955.1 Pseudomonas sp. A39 | reverse complement strand
ACGATCAGCGCCAGCACCGCGAGGATGATGATCATGATCAGGAAGCAGCCAAACAGCGCGATGGTGCCGGGGATGCGCCCCATCTCTTCGCGAACCATATCCCCCAGGGAACGGCCGTTACGACGCGTGGACAGGAACAGGATCATGAAGTCCTGCACCGCACCGGCCAGGACCACGCCGGCAATCAGCCAGAGCGTGCCGGGCAGATAGCCCATTTGCGCCGCCAGCACCGGGCCGACCAGCGGGCCTGCACCGGCAATCGCGGCAAAGTGGTGACCGAATAGGATGTGTTTGTTGGTCGGCACATAGTCCAGACCGTCGTTGTTGAGCACTGCGGGGGTGGCCCGCCGTGGGTCGAGTTGCATCACATTGTTAGCGATGAACAGACTGTAGTAACGGTACGCAACCAGGTAGATGGCCACAGCCGCGACCACAATCCACAAGGCGTTGATCGCCTCGCCGCGGCGCAAGGCCACTACGCCTAGGGCGCACGCTCCTACAATTGCCAGCACCAGCCAGGGTAGGTGGCGTAGCAGGCTATTATTATTTTTCATTTTTATATTCCAGCCAGGGTGGACAGAAAGGACAGCCATCCGGAGTTTAGCGCTACTGGCCTTAAAGGCCACCCCCCTACGTTGGTCTAGAGCCTTCTAGGGGCAAAAAAAGCAGAAATAACGGCCCGATGATGGCGCAGGGCTACAATCCTTCTAACCACAGAGGGTTTCACCATGACCGAGCAGCCGTCTGACCGCCGTCGTTTTCGCAGGATCGCCTTTGATGCCAAGACCGAACTTCGGCAAAACGGGCACGAATGGCCAGTGCAATTAGTAGATTTGTCGCTGAAGGGCCTGTTGGTGCAACGGCCCGAAGACTGGAAGGGCAATAAGGCGCTGCCGTTCGATGTCGACATACGCCTGGATCCCAAGGCGCATATAAAGATGCAAGTGCGACTGACCCATGAGGATCATGGGCAACTGGGTTTTGTGTGCAAAGACATCGATCTGGAGTCGATCAGCCACTTGCGGCGGCTGATCGAGTTGAATCTGGGCGACCAGGAAGAGTTGGAGCGAGAGCTGGGTGCTTTGCTGGAGGTATGAACCCCCATTATGGTTGAGCATGAATGGCTGACAGGCGCTGGATTGGTGCTGCTGGGTGTTATAACGGGTTTTATCGGAACCAATACGGGAGGCAGCGTATTTCTAACCGTTCCAGTGATGATCTGGCTTGGGATACCCCCTCAGTCTTCGATAGCGACCGCTCGCCTGGCTTCGGTAGGCACTATGTTCGCCGGCTTGAGGCACTTTCATAACAGTGGAAAAGTGGATTACAGGCTAGCGGCCCCCGCGGCGGCACTTGGGTTGGCGGGCGCCTTGATCGGTGCAAGTCTGCTCGTGCAAATAGACCCCGCGCTGCTGCATAAAATCATTGGCGGCATGACGCTACTCTTGGTGGCACTTTCACTCATCAGGAAGCCTCATTCGCCGAAGGCCACCCCCTCATCGCTCAGGCGCTTTTGCGGCTATGTACTGTTTGTTCCCGTGGGCATGATTGGCGGTTTATTTGGCGGACAAGCCAAGTTATCAACTTATTTGTATATTATTTTTTTTAAAAAAACGATCAGTGAGTCAATGGGTACTCGGAAAGTCGGAGGTCTCATCCTCTCAGTGGGATCGTTAATAATATTCGGTATCAGCGGCATCATTAATTGGCAGTACGGATGTTGCCTGATCATAGGCACGCTGGTGGGCGCCAATGCGGGCGCCAAGTTTGCTCTACAGAAAGGCGATAAGTGGATGGAGAGCGCTTTCAATGTCGTCGTCGTTGCCTTGGCGTTGAAAATGCTCTTCTGGTAGCGGTTCTCTCACGGGAAAAACGACAGTTCAGGGAAATGCCGTACGCGTAGGGAAGTCGCTTTCCGTGTCCCAGTAGCCCGCTTTCTGCCTCACCGCGACCTGCCACTGCCCATCCACAAAACGATAGGTTTGGTAGCGGGTGGCAAAATCATCCTCGCCATCACCGTCCATAAATGAAGAGATTTGCAGCAGCTCATCCGCGCCACCTTTGACCGGCGATGCAACCTGCCACGCGGCCTTGCCGGTCTGGGCCAAGGTCAGCGTTTTGACCTTGCCGTCAGCGTCCTTGTAACTCATAGGCTCAAGTTTTTGCTTGGCCGGCAGCAGCAGTTGAGTCGCCGGGCCACTGTAACTCCCCATTGGCGCGGTCTGATCAATGATCAGAAAATACACCGCGTCCGGCAGGCCTTTGAGCGGGGCTTTCTTGACCTCGGCCAAAGGATAACCGAGGTCGTCGTGCGCGACTAAATCCCCCGACGCCGACAGCAATCGCACCTGGGCTCCGAGCAGCGGGTTTTCTACCAGGTCACCGGGTTCGTCGAACGAATCCTCATCCAGGCCACTGCCCCAACTGTCCTTGTGCATCTGGGCGCTGATGCGTTGATCTTCAAGTACCAGCAAGACGCTGCCGTCTTGCGTCACTAGTTTTTGGGCCAGGCGGTAACCGGCCGGCAGCTTGGCCCCGTCGGCCCACGCCATCGCAGGCAACCCGGCCAAGGCGATAAACAAGGCGACTACGCCCCACCTACTCGATCGTTGCATTGCATCCATCCTTGATCTACTCGAAAAGTGCATCCAACGCCTGCTCCAAGCGCGTCACCCCAATAATCTGTATCCCCGGCGGCGACTCCTTCGGCGCATTACCCTTGGGCACGATGGCGCGCTTGAAGCCGTGCTTGGCAGCTTCCTTGAGACGCTCCTGGCCGCTCGGCACCGGGCGAACTTCGCCCGACAGGCCGACTTCGCCAAACACCAGCAGGTCATGAGGCAACGGCCGATTGCGCAAGCTCGACATCACAGCCGCCATCAACGCCAGGTCGGAGGCGGTTTCCAATACCTTGACCCCGCCCACTACGTTAAGGAACACGTCCTGGTCGTGGGTCGGAATACCACCGTGACGGTGCAGCACCGCCAGCAGCATCGCCAACCGGTTCTGATCCAGGCCCAGCGTCACGCGGCGCGGGTTGGCCAGATGGCTGTCATCCACCAATGCTTGCACTTCCACCAGCATCGGGCGAGTGCCTTCCCACGTCGCCATCACCACGCTGCCTGGGACTTCTTCCTGGGCGCGGGTCAGAAAAATCGCCGACGGGTTGGAGACTTCTTTCAATCCGCGGTCAGTCATGGCGAACACGCCCAACTCATTCACCGCGCCGAACCGGTTCTTTACCGCTCGCAGCAAACGCAGGCGGCCATCGGATTCACCTTCGAAATACAGTACGGTGTCGACCATATGCTCCAGCACCCGCGGCCCGGCCAATGCGCCCTCTTTGGTCACATGGCCGACCAGGAAGATCGCCGTGCCGCTCTGCTTGGCATACCGCACCAACAGCGCGGCGCTCTCACGCACCTGGGATACACCGCCCGGCGCCGATTGCAGTTGCTCGGTGAAAATCGTCTGGATCGAGTCGATCACCATGACCTTGGGTTTTTCGATCCGGGCCGTGGCGATGATGCTTTCGATGCAGGTTTCGGTCATCACCCGCAGTTGGTCCTGGGGCAAGCCCAGGCGACGGGCGCGCATAGCGACTTGTTGCTGGGATTCTTCGCCCGTGACATACAGCGCCGGCATGCGGCTGGCGATGCTGCACAGCGTCTGCAACAGGATGGTCGACTTGCCGATACCAGGGTCACCGCCGATCAGCACCACCGAGCCGTCCACCAGGCCGCCGCCCAACACGCGGTCGAGCTCACCGGAGGCTGTGGAGAAGCGCGGGATTTCTTCGACGCTGACTTCGGCCAGGGTCTTGATCTGCGCCTGCTGGCCGGTCCAGCCGGCACGGCCGGTGGGAGCCGCCGCGCCGCCGCTTTCGATCATGGTTTCAGTCAGGGTGTTCCACGCGCCGCATTCGGTGCACTGGCCGGCCCACTTGGGAAAGGTCGCGCCGCACTCCGTGCAGCCGTACATGCGCTTGGCCTTTGCCATTTGAGAACCTCCAACTGAAAAACCGCGATGATAGCTCAGCGCGGCGCCGGGGTCCGGATTTCACCGCTGGCCAATCGTGAAGCACTGTTGCCGATCGGGTCTTCAGCATTGAGGTCCGCGCCCTTGGCTTTGAGTTCGTCCAGCAACTCGACACGCTTGAACAGCCCGGCGTACATGGCCGCGGTCTGCCCGGCGCCGTTGCGCTGGTCGGGGTTGCAGTCGGTAGCGAGCAGGCGCTGGGCAATCTTCAGTTCGCCTTTGAAAATCGCCCCCATCAGTGCGGTATTACCACGTTTATCCTGCACGCAGGCGTCGGCGCCGGCGCTGAGCAGGCGTTCCACGAACGGGCCCTGCCCGTGGTAGGCGGCGAGGATCAGCGCGGTGTAGCCCTTGTCGTCCTGAGTGTTGAGGCTGTAGCCGGAGTCGATAAAGGTATTGAGCATGTCGATATCGCCCCGCCGGGCAGCGTCGAAATAGTAGTCTTGCAACTGGGCCTTGAGCGCCACCGGGTCAGGGGACTCGGCCTGGGCGACAAAGGCCAGCATGGCCATCAGCAAACCGATAGAGATACGCATGAGGTGTTCTCCTGCAAGGGTCGACGCCCAGGCATGGGCGTCGACCGCAACCAACGGATCAGTCAGTCAGTTTTTCAGCCAGCGCTTTCACGCGCGCCAGGTCACCTTTGGCGACTTTGGTCACGCCAGTGCCGTATTCCGGGTCGGCCTTATAGAGGAACGACAGGATGATGTGCTTGCTTTCGTCATCCGTGGTGGCCAGGGAGCCGCCGAAGTTATCGATCAGGTCCTGACGCTCTTTGGGGCTGTAAGAGCGATACAGGTCACCGGCCTGCTTGAAGTTCTGCTCGCGCTGGATCTTCGCTTGCTGGGTGCTGCCCGACAGCGCCGACTGGCTGTAACGCGCGGTCTGTGGCTCTTCGCGAGGTTCCAGGCGGCTTGGCTGGTAGTTCACGCCGCTGGTGGTCTTGCCAGTATTGAGTGCACCGTCCTGGTTACCGTTGTTGACGGTCACCCGTGGCGCGTTGATCGGCAGTTGCAGGGCGTTGGCGCCCAGGCGGTACATCTGGGTGTCGGCGTAGGAGAACACGCGGCCTTGCAGCAGGCGGTCTTCCGACGGCTCGATGCCCGGCACCAGGTTGGCCGGGGCCATGGCCACCTGCTCGGTTTCCTGGAAGACGTTGGCCGGGTTACGGTTCAACACCATCTGTCCAACTTTGCGCTCGGGCACATTCGGCCAGATCTTGGTGGCGTCCAGCGGGTCGAAGTCGAACTTGGCCAGGTCTTCAGGCTTGAGCACCTGCACGTACAGGTCCCACTTGGGGAAATCGCCCTTGTTGATATGGGTGACCAGGTCGTTGGTCATGTGGCTGTAGTCACGCCCCTGCACTTCGGTGACTTGCTTGGGATCAAGATTCTTGATGCCTTGCAGGCTCTTCCAGTGGAACTTGACGTAGTGCACCTCGCCCTTGGCGTTGATCAGCTTGTAGGCGTGCACGCCGTTGCCGTCCATCTCCCGGTAGCTGGCCGGGGTGCCGGAGTCGGAGTACAGCTCGGTGAGCGTACGGGTGGACTCGGGTACGTGGGAGAAGAAATCGAAGCGACGGGAATCGTCATCCAGGTTGGTGCGCGGGTCCGGCTTGAAGGCGTGGACCATGTCCGGGAACTTGATGGCATCACGGATAAAGAACGTCGGGAAGTTGTTGCCGACCAGGTCCCAGTTGCCATCGGCGGTGTAGAACTTGGTGGCGAAACCGCGTGGGTCACGCAGGGTTTCCGGGGAGTGGTTGCCGTGGACCACAGCGGAGAAGCGCACAAACACCGGGGTGGCTTCGCCGGCTGCGAATACCTTGGCCTTGGTCAGGTCGCTGAGGCTGTCAGTGACGGTGAAGGTGCCGTGGGCGCCGGTGCCACGGGCGTGTACCACGCGCTCGGGGATGCGCTCGCGGTCAAAGCGTTGCAGCTTTTGAATAAGCTGCACGTCTTGCAGCACCACCGGGCCATTAGCGCCGGCGGTCTGCGAGTTCTGGTTGTCGCCGACAGCGGCACCATTATCGCGGGTCAGGTTAGCGGCTTGCACTGAGAGGGAAAGCAGGCTGGCGGTCACCAGTACCAGCGCGGTTCGCGCTGCAACAGGCCCGCGGGTCATTGGGGTTTTCATCAGGGTTTCCTCTGGTTTTTTTAGTGCACATTCAGTTGTGCTTGCCAGAGGCTAGTGACCCGAGCGCCAGAAGATAAATAGAAAAGCCATACCAACCCGATTAATAAAATAATCTGGTAACCCACTGATGCCACGCGTATTTCGCGCGCGATTGGTGGCACTTTGCAAACTATTTGCGATTTAATGTGTCGATTAAAGCTAACAGTGTTAGCGGTTGTGTCAGGCAAGCCCGCTACGACTGACTTACACTAAGTGCCACCCTTCTCATCTGTAACAAGGAATAACCTATGGGCGTGATCAGTGAGTTCAAGGCCTTCGCGGTCAAAGGTAATGTGGTCGACATGGCCGTCGGTATCATCATCGGCGCAGCCTTCGGCAAAATTGTTTCTTCGTTTGTAGGCGACGTGGTGATGCCGCCCATTGGTCTGTTGATCGGTGGCGTGGACTTCGGCGACCTGGCGATCACGCTCAAGGCGGCGCAGGGCGATGTGCCTGCGGTGGTGCTGGCATACGGCAAGTTCATCCAGAGCGTGATCGACTTTGTGATCGTCGCGTTTGCGATCTTCATGGGGGTCAAGGCGATCAACCGTCTGAAGCGTGAAGAGGCGGTAGCGCCTAGCCTGCCACCAACGCCGACCAAGGAAGAAGTATTGCTGGGTGAGATCCGCGATCTGCTCAAGGCGCAGAATGACAAGCCGCTTCCGTAAGTACAGGCTTGGAAAAAAGGCGCCTGCTTGAGGCTAATGCCAGTCAGTTAATCTGAAGCAGCAAGAGCGAAAAGTCCCAGTCTTTTGAAACAAAGAGCTGGGGCCGCTTCGCGACCCAGCGGGAGCAAGCTCCCTCGCCACAGGTACGGTGCTCACCCTTAACTGACTGGCATTACCTGCTTGAGGCGCCTTTTTTATTACCAGTAGTTTTCCACGGCCACCTGGCCAGGGCGGCGGCTCAAGCTCAGATTCATGTCGCGCTGTTTGAGCAACTGGCGCGTGTCATCGACCATCTGCGGGTTACCGCAAATCAGCACGCGGGAATGTTCCGGGGTCAGTTCGACGCCGGCCGCGCGTTCCAGCTCGCCATTTTCGATCAACGTGGTAATACGCCCATTCAGCGCGCCCGGATGTTGCTCACGGGTGACGATAGGGATGTAGGTGAGCTTATGCGCATACTCAGCCAGGTACTCGCGCTCGCCCAGTGCCTTGATCAGCGACTGATAAGCCAACTCCCTGGCTTCCCGCGCGCTGTAGACGAGGATGATGCGCTCGAATTTCTCCCAGACTTCGAAGTCCTGCAGGATCGACAGGAACGGCGCCACGCCAGTACCGGTGCCCAACAGCCATAAGTCGCGACCATCGACGAAGCGATTCAAGGTCAGGAACCCCGTGGCCTGGCGCTCCACCATCAAGGTATCGCCCACTCTCAGGCGGCTCAGTTCACTGGTGAACTCACCCTCCGGGACGACGATCGAGAAGAAATCCAAGTGCTCATCAAACGGCGAAGACACCAAGGAATAGGCGCGCCATACGGTGCTGCCATCCGCCTTGGTCACCCCCAGGCGCACGAACTGGCCGGCGGTAAAACGAAAGCCTGGGTCGCGGGTGGTGCGCAGCGTAAACAGGCTGGGGGTCAGCGATTGCACATCGAGCAAGGTCTGGCGGGTAAATTTCTCAGCACTGGCCGTCATGGGGGGCTCCGTTCTACAGGTGCCCTAGTGTCCCTCAAAGTCGCCTGTGGAAACACCTATGGTTGGTAGTGGCATCGTAAACCCACAGAACAGTGGCAATTTAATACCAACCCCAAAACATTTCGCTATTAGCGTGTATCACAACGTCACAAACATACTGTTAGTTGAGCGTTACAGCGTGCCCAACCCACTAAAAAACCGTAAGAAACTAAATGACGCCTTTTTAAGGCTTACTAAACATCCAGTGAAAAATCCTTAAACCCTGCAGCCTAAGAACAAAAATTTCCTTTCGCAATGTAGGCCCTGTCCTACACTCACTGGCGTACAGCGTTGGGGGTCCAGGACGTACCCCAAGTCAGAGAAAACCCATGGAGAGTTACCAATGCTTAACTGGCGCAACACTAGACTCCCCAAACTGGAAGGCGAGAACGAGATCACCAGTGTATTTGAGATGGTTATCAACCAAACGTATGAACTCGGCTTCCAATATTGTTCCTTCAAAATGAGCTCGCAGGTATCCGAAAACCAAACCAATCCGATTGAATTCACCAACTATCCGAAAGAATGGACGACCGTCTATAACCAAGCGCGCTACTTCGATGTAGATCCCGTTGTTAAACACTGCAAGCGATGTGTATTACCCGTCGTCTGGGAGGGAACCTTATTTAAAGATGCACCCAGCCTATGGTCCTTGGCCCAAACCTTAAATGTGAACGTGGCATGGACCCAGGCCGTGCATGATTTCCAGGGTGTGTTCAGCATGCTGACCCTGAGCCGTGGCACCGACGATGTAAGCCCGGTAGAGTTGTATGAAAAGGCGGGCCACGTCTTGTGGCTGTGCCATGCCATGCATGCCGTCGTGGCGCAAAAATACGCCGGTAAACCCAGCGCCCTTCCACCGAGTAAGCTGACGCCACGGGAAACTGAAATTCTCAAGTGGTCCGCCATGGGCAAGACAGCGTCGGATATCGCTACCATCCTTTGTCTGTCGGAGCGTACGGTGGGGTTTCACATCAGCAGTACGTTCAAGAAACTGGGGGTCAATAACAAGATTGCCGCCGTGCTCTGTGCCTCCAAAGCGGGGCTGTTCTAACCGTGCAGAAACACCGCATGTAATCGCTCTGAAAAAAACGTAACATTTACGCCCGGTTCTGAGTGATGAGCAGCCCCCCAGGTGCCGCTCGACGTTCGCTCAGACGGTTCGGCCCATGACTGCCGAACACCCATCGTTTACCCAGAGCCTGTCCCGCCATGCCCCTGCTCGAAAGCCCTTTCGCCCAGCTCGATCTGATCCGCCAGCCAGAGCAACATAACGATCCGCTGCAAGCCTTCGACGCCGCCGACGAATACCTGCTGAGCCATTTGGCCGATCAAACGCCGAACGCCAGCACCCGCGTGTTGGTCCTCAATGACAGCTTTGGCGCCCTGGCCGCCAGTCTCGAAGGCAAGGTGCAGGTCACCTCCAGCGGCGACTCGTTCCTCGCGGCCCAGGGCCTGGAGAAAAACCTGGTGCGCAACGGCAAGACGTTTAACGCCGTGCCGTTCATTCCCGCCAATCAGACCCTGGTCGGGCCTTTCGATCGCGTGCTGATCCGCGTTCCGAAAACCCTGGCCTTGTTGGAAGAACAACTGATTCGCTTGCAAGGCCAACTGGCACCGGGTGCCGAAGTCATCGCCGGGGCGATGATCAAGCACTTGCCACGGGCGGCGGGCGAATTGCTGGAGCGTTACATCGGGCCGATGCAAGCGTCGCTTGCGGTAAAAAAGGCGCGCTTGCTGATCGCCTCCGTTGAAGACCGCCCCGTTGCCGTCTCGCCCTACCCCACCCGCTACACCGTGGACGCACCGGCCATTGAATTGCTGAACCACGCCAATGTGTTCTGTCGCGAAAGCCTGGACATCGGCACCCGCGCGTTCCTGCCACACCTGCCGAAGAACCTGGGCAGTGCCCGCGTGGCAGACCTGGGCTGCGGCAACGGCATACTGGCGATCGCCAGCGCGCTGCAGAACCCCGAGGCGCACTACACCTTGGTGGACGAATCCTACATGGCCGTGCAATCGGCGCAGGAAAACTGGCACGCCGCCCTCGGCCAGCGCGAGGCGGTCATACGCGCCGGCGATGGCCTGGCAGGGCAGGCGCCCGACTCGCTGGACGTGGTGCTGTGCAACCCGCCCTTCCATCAGCAACAGGTGGTCGGTGACTTCCTTGCCTGGCGCATGTTCCAACAGGCACGGGACGCCCTGGTGGTAGGCGGCGCCCTCTATATAGTCGGCAACCGTCATCTGGGTTACCACACCAAGCTTGCGCGCTTGTTCCGGGGTGTCGAGCAAGTCGCCACCACGCCGAAATTCGTGATCCTCAAAGCGCGCAAATAAAAAAACCCTGCTCCTCTTGCGAAAAGCAGGGTTGAAAAGCCGGGCCGCGAGGCCCGGATCGGGATGTCAGTGGGTCGTCAGGCCGGCCGCATTCATGAACATGCGCATCAGGCTGGCCACGACGAACAGGGCCAGCACGCTGCCGGTCCAGATCATCGCCAGCCACCCCAGGCGCCGCCACAGCGGCTGTTTCTCGGCCTGTTCAATCTCGTGCAACGAAGGTTTGCCGGACATGGAACGACCCTCCTAGTGATAACCGTCTTCGTGGGTGACCTTGCCGCGGAACACGTAGTAGCTCCAGAAGGTGTAGCCCAGGATGAACGGAATGATGAATAACGTGCCCACCAGCATGAACCCCTGGCTTTGCGGCGGCGCGGCAGCGTCCCAGATCGACACTGAGGGCGGAATGATGTTCGGCCACAGGCTGATGCCCAAACCGCTGTAGCCCAGGAAAATCAGCACCAGCGTCAGCAGGAACGGTGTGTAGTGCGCATTACGCGCCACGGCGCGGATCAGCCCGTACATGGTCACCAGCACCAGGATCGGCACCGGCAGGAACCAGAACAGGTTCGGCAGCGTGAACCAGCGCGAGGCGATTTCCGGGTGCGTCAGTGGCGTCCAGATACTCACGATGCCGATGACCGCCAGCACCACGAAGGCCAACGGCCGCGCGAGGTTGTGCATCTTTTCCTGAAGCGGGCCTTCGGTCTTCATGATCAGCCAGGTGCAGCCGAGCAACGCATAGGCCACGATCAGCGCCACGCCGCAGAACATCGTGAACGGCGTGGCCCAGTCCAGCGAACCGCCGGCGAACTGACGGTTGACCACCGGGATGCCGTCGATAAACGCCCCCAACGCCACGCCCTGGAAGAACGTCGCGGCCAGCGAGCCGCCGATGAACGCCTTGTCCCACAGGTGACGTTTATGGTCCTTGGCCTTGAAGCGGAACTCGAACGCTACGCCACGGAAGATCAAGCCGATCAGCATCAGGATCAACGGCAGGTACAGCGCCGACAACACCACCGAATAGGCCAGCGGGAACGCGCCGAACAACGCCGCGCCGCCGAGTACCAGCCAGGTTTCGTTACCGTCCCAGACCGGCGCCACGGTGTTCATCATCACGTCACGGTCGGTCTTGCCCGGGATAAACGGGAAGAGGATGCCGATACCCAGGTCGAAGCCGTCCATGACCACGTACATCATGATGCCGAAGATGATGATCACGGCCCAGATCAGCGGAAGATCAATACCCATCTCAATTCCCCTTGTGCTGGATGTGCGCGTGATCGTCGTCGGCACCGTCATCGGCTGCAGACAACGGACGAGCCGGCGTGCGTTTCTGGCCAGGGCCACCGTGGGTAGGTTCGCTGCCTTCGTGGGTCTGGGGCCCTTTGCGCACCAGGCGCATCATGTAGCCCAGCCCCGCACCGAACAGTGCGAAGTACACCACCACGAACAACACCAGGGTGATCGTCATCTGCGCCAGGCTATGCCCGGAAGAAGCGTCCGCCGTGCGCATCAGCCCGTAGACCACCCACGGCTGGCGGCCGATCTCGGTGGTGAACCAGCCGGCGAGAATCGCGATCAGCCCGGACGGGCCCATCCACAACGCCAGGTACAGGAACGGTTTGGACGTGTACATTTTGTCGCCCCGGCGCAGCCAGAGGCTGAACAGGCCGGTGAAGATCATCAGGAAGCCCAGGCCGACCATGACCCGGAACGACCAGAACACGATGGTCGAATTTGGGCGGTCCTCAGGCGGGAACTCCTTGAGCGCCGGCACCTGTTTGTCCAGGGAATGGGTCAGGATCAGGCTGCCCAGATAGGGGATTTCCACCGCGTACTTGGTTTTTTCGGCCTTCATGTCGGGCCAGCCAAACAGGATCAGCGGCGTGGGTTCGTTGCCGATGTTTTCCCAGTGACCTTCAATCGCAGCGATTTTCGCCGGCTGATGCTTCAAGGTGTTAAGGCCATGGAAGTCGCCGATCACCGCCTGGATAGGCGCGACGATCAAGGCCATCCACATCGCCATCGAGAGCATTTTACGGATCGCCGGGTTGTCCTTGCCGCGCAACAAGTGCCAGGCCGCCGAGGAGCCGACGAAGAACGCGGTGGCTACAAAGGCTGCGGTGGCCATGTGCGCCAGGCGATAGGGGAACGACGGGTTGAAGACGACGGCAAACCAATCGGTCGGAATCACCCGGCCATCAATGATTTCAAAGCCCTGGGGCGTCTGCATCCAGCTGTTGGACGAGAGGATCCAAAACGTGGAAATCAGCGTCCCGACGGCCACCATCACGGTGGAGAAGAAGTGCAGGTTGCGCCCGACCTTATTCCAGCCGAACAGCATTACGCCGAGGAAACCGGCCTCAAGGAAGAAGGCCGTGAGCACTTCATACGTCAGCAGCGGCCCGGTGACGGCGCCGGCGAAGTCCGAGAAGCGGCTCCAGTTGGTGCCGAACTGGTAAGCCATGACCAGGCCGGAGACCACACCCATGCCGAAGTTGACGGCAAAGATCTTCGACCAGAAATGGTAGAGGTCACGGTAGGTGTCGTTACGGGTCTTGAGCCACAAGCCTTCCAGCACCGCGAGGTAACTGGCCAGGCCGATGGTGATCGCCGGGAACAGGATGTGGAAAGAGATGGTGAACGCAAATTGAATTCGGGCGAGATCTAGCGCCTCCAAACCGAACATAAGTCTTCCTCTGTCAGGTAATACCGGCTGCTGGCGGAAGCCTGCACCCACTGCCCCCACGGATATGGAGTCTGGCGAATTTCAATTCGTTTCTTTTTTTAACCATCGCGTAGGGAATCTGGCCCTGAGGCCGCCAGGTCAATGCCCGGGCGGGCATTGATCTGGATCAAGCATTGCTAAAAGAGTAGTCCCATTTTCAGGAATGAACTGTGTGGTCTTTTGCCGCGTGACAGACTGCCTCAGCTCAGTTGTTGCAACTATCTGTTACAACTTAATGATAATCTCGGCCCTCCTCCAGCCCTGACCTGAAGCCCCGATGCCTAGTGAACCCGCGTTGCTGTTGCGTCATCACCGCCCTTTCATCGCGTTCTGGCTGGCGCGCATCTTTACCGCCAGCGGCTTCCAGATGCTCACCGTGGCCATCGGCTGGAACCTCTACCAACTGACCGGCAATGTGCTGGACCTGGGGTTGGTTGGCCTGGTGGAGTTCGTGCCGCGCGTGCTGTTCATGTTGCACACCGGGCACGTGGCCGATCGCTATGAGCGGCGCAAGGTCGCGGCCATCTGCCAGACCGTGCAGGCGCTGATAGCCCTGAGCCTGGCGATTGGCGGCCTGACCGGCAACGTGACCCGCGAGATGATCTTTATCCTCGCCTTTCTGCTCGGCGCCGCGCGCTCGTTTGAAATGCCCACCACCCAGGCCATGTTGCCAAGCATCGTGCCCAGCGCGTTGTTCCCACGGGCCGTGGCGTCGTCGCAGTCGGCCCAGCAGTTGGCAACCATCGTCGCGCCGGCGCTCGGCGGTTTGCTCTACGCGTTTGGCAGCGTGTGGGTGTATGGCCCCACGGTGGTGCTGTACCTCATTGCCTGCGTGCTGACCCTCAACCTGCCCGCACGCCAGACGCCGCTCAACAAAGGCAAGGCCACCCTGGATTCGCTGTTGGCCGGCATCCATTTTATCCGCAGTCGCCCGGACATCCTCGGCGCCATCTCCCTCGACCTGTTCGCCGTGCTGCTGGGCGGCGCCACCGCGTTGCTGCCGGTGTTCGCCAAGGACATCCTGCTGACGGGTGCCTGGGGCCTGGGCCTGCTGCGGTCGGCGCCGGCCGTGGGAGCGTTGTTGATGTCGCTGTGGTTGGCGCGGTTCTCGGTGGATCGCCATGTAGGCCGTGTGATGTTCACTGCCGTTGGCGTGTTCGGCGTGGCAACCATTGCCTTCGGCCTCTCCACGTCGTTCTGGTTTTCCCTGGCGGTGCTGGTGGTGCTCGGGGCGGCGGACATGATCAGCATGGTGATCCGCGCGTCGTTTGTGCAGTTGGAAACACCTGATGAAATGCGCGGGCGAGTCAGTGCCGTCAACGGCCTGTTCATCGGCGCGTCCAACCAATTGGGCGAGTTCGAATCCGGGATTACCGCCCACTGGTTCGGCACCGTGCCCGCCGTGGTCATGGGCGGGATCGGGACGCTGGTGGTGACTGGGGTGTGGATCAAGCTGTTCCCGACCCTGGCGAATCGGGATCGCATGCATGTGCCGGTGGAAGAGCCCGCTCAAAAAACCACCGCATAACCCATGTGGGAGGGGGCTTGCCCCCGATAGCGCCATGTCAGTCACAGCATCGTTGACTGACACCCCCCATCGGGGGCAAGCCCCCTCCCACCTTTAGATAATCAGTGCTTGCCAGAGCATGTCAGAGCACCTTATCCAAGGTGATCGGAAACTCCCGAACCCGTTTGCCGGTGGCGTGATAAATCGCATTCGCCACCGCCGCTGCCACGCCGACAATACCGATTTCACCAACCCCCTTGGACCCCAGGGCGTTGACGATCTCGTCATGTTCCTCGACAAACACCACGTCGATCTCGCCAATATCCGCGTTTACCGGGAGGTGGTACTCGGCCAGGCTGTGGTTCATGTAGCGCCCCAGTTGATGGTCGATCTGGGTTTCTTCGTGCAGGGCCATGCCGATACCCCACACCACACCGCCAAGGATCTGGCTGCGCGCCATCTTCGGGTTGACCACACGCCCGGCGGCAATCGCGCTGACCACCCGACGGACCTTGATGGTGCCCAGGTCTTCATCCACCTGCACCTCGACAAATACCGCCGAATGGGTGGCGGTGCTGTAGCCCTCGCGTTTTTTGTCGGGCTCGCTGTCGACCTGCACGTCCAGCGCGTCTTCGCCACTGTCCTTGACCAACTGCGCCAGCGAAACGCTCACGTCGCCCGTATGCAACTGGCCGTCTTCGAAGCGTACGGATTCGGCGTCCTTGAAGACCGGGTAAGTCTGGCGGGCAATCTCCAGCAACTTGGCATTCAGCGCCTCGCAGGCTTGCTGTACGGCGGTCCCCACAGAAGACACGGTAAACGATCCGCCCTGCAGCGGCGCGGTGGGCAATGACGAATCGCCCAGCATAAACACTACGTCCTCGACCGCCACACCACTGGCCTGGGCCGCGATCTGGGTCATCACCGTGTAAGTGCCGGTGCCGATATCGGTGGTGGCGCTGCTGACCGTCAGCTTGCCCTGCGCGTCGATCCGCGCCTTGGCGCTGGCCTTCATCTGCATGGCCTCCCATACCCCGCCGGCCATGCCCCAGCCGATCAACTGGCGGCCGTCGCGCATACTGCGCGGTTCCGGGTTGCGCTGGCTCCAGCCGAAACGCTCGGCACCTTCGCTGTAGCATTCGCGCAGGGCCTTGCTCGACCAGGGTTTGTCTTCGTTCTGGTTGCGCTCGGCGTAGTTGATCAGCCGCAGTTGCACCGGGTCGATCCCCAGCGCGCAGGCCACTTCGTCCATGGCGCACTCCAGGCCGATCACGCCAAGGGCGGCACCGGGAGCGCGCATGTCCAACGGCGTGAACACATCCAGGGGCACCAGTTTGTAGGTCAGTTGCACGTTGTCGCAGTGGTAGAGCATGCCGCTCCACTCCACCACATGTTCGCTGAAATCCTCGAAGCGCGAGGTCTGGCCGATAGCGGTGTGTCCCAGTGCCAGCAGGCGTCCGTTGGCGGCGGCGCCCATTTGCAAGCGCTGCAAGGTGCGCGGGCGGTAGCCGAAAGTGAACATCTGTTGGCGGGTCAGGGTGACGCGCACCGAGCGTTTGAGCGCCAGGGAGGCCATGACGGCCAACGGCAACTGGTACTGCGGGCGCAAGCCGGAGCCAAAAGCGCCGCCGACGAACGCGGCGAAGATGCGCACCTGGCTTTTATCCAGGCCAAAGACTTTTTGCACATAGGCCTGGCAATTCTGTGGGCCCTGGGTCTTGTCATGGATATGCAGGGTGCCATCGGGTTGATACAGCACGGTGCTGGCGTGAGGCTCCATCGGGTTGTGGTGTTCGATGGGCGTGCTGTAGTGCAGATCCAGGCTGACGGCGGCGCCGGCCCACTCGGCCTGGAAGTTGCCACGCGGCGCGGGCGGGGTTTGCGGCGAAGCATGGGCCTGTTCCTGCAAGGCCAGCAGGTCGGTTTCGAAGGCTTCGGTTTCGTACTCGATGTCCACCAGGGAACCGGCATGCCGCGCCAGCTCCAGGTTATCGGCGATCACCAAGGCCAGGGGCTGGCCGCTGTACAGCACGCGGTCGTTGTACAGCGGGCGGAACGGCGAGCCATCGGCGGCGTCGTCGTCCTGGAAAGCGTCGTCGTAGCTGGCGATCCTCGGCCGGTTGAGGTGATGGATAACCTCCACCACGCCCGGCAGGGCCAGCGCCCTGGAAGCATCGATGCGCAGCACACGGCCCTTGGCGACGGTGCTGGACACCACGCTGCCGTGCAGCAGGCCATGCTCGGGAAACTCCCCGGCATAACGTGCCTGGCCGGTGACTTTGAGCAGACCGTCCACCCGGTCCAAGGGTTTGCCGATAGCGGTCATGGCTGTTCTCCTGCGACAGCAGCGTCGCTCAGGGCGCGAATGATCGCCCGGCGCGCCAGCTTGATCTTGAAGCCGTTGTGCGCCAGCGGCTCGGCGTCTTGCAGCAGGGCATCGGCGGCGTGGCTGAAGGTTTCGCGGCTGACGACCTGGCCGATCAGGCCGGCTTCCACGGCGCGGTCACGCCAGGGTTTGTGGGCCACGCCGCCGAGGGCCAGGCGTGCATCAACGATGAGGTCGCCGTCCAGTTCAAGCGCTGCGGCAACGGACACCAGGGCGAAGGCATAAGACGCGCGGTCGCGGATTTTCAGGTAGTGACTGTGGCTCGCCAGGTTATCGGCGGGCAGCTCGATCGCGGTGATCAGCTCATCGTCAGCCAATTGGTTGTCCCGTTGCGGCGCGTCACCGGGCAGGCGATGGAAATCGGCAAACTCGATGATCCGCGCACCACCACGCCCTTCCACATGCACCCGCGCCTCCAGCGCAGCCAGCGCGACGCACATGTCGGACGGATGGGTCGCGACACACTCTTCACTGGCGCCGAGGATCGCATGGATGCGATTCAAGCCGGTTCGCGCCGGGCAACCGCTGCCGGGTTCACGTTTGTTGCAGGGCACGGTGGCGTCATAGAAGTAGTAGCAACGGGTGCGCTGCAACAGGTTGCCGCCGGTACTGGCCATGTTGCGCAGTTGCGGCGAGGCGCCCGCGAGGATGGCTTGCGACAGCAATGGATAACGCTGTTCGATCTGCGGGTGCCAGGCCAGGTCGGCGTTGCTCACCAGGGCGCCGATCAGCAGTCCGCCTTCGGCCGTTTGCTGAATGTCATGCAACGGCAGGCCGGTGATGTCGATGAGGTGCTCGGGGCGGCTGATGTTTTCCTTCATCAAGTCCAGCAGGTTGGTGCCACCGGCAATAAAGCGCGATGCCGCGCTGCTGAGGTGGACCGCCTCCTGTACATCCGCCGGTTTGCTGTAATGGAAGGGGTTCATTGCTCACCTCCCACGACGTCCACGATGGCATCGCGGATATTGCTGTAGGCACCACAGCGGCAGAGGTTGCCGCTCATCAGCTCTTGGATCTGCGCGGTGTCGTGGGCACGGCCTTCATTGACCAGGCCGACGGCGGAACAGATCTGGCCGGGGGTGCAGTAACCGCACTGGAAGGCGTCGTGCTTGATAAAGGCTTGCTGCATCGGGTGGAGCACGTCGCCGTCGGCCAGGCCTTCGATGGTGGTCAATTCGGCGCCGTCGCACATGACGGCGAGGGTCAGGCAGGCGTTGACGCGTTTGCCGTCGCGCAAGACGGTGCAGGCGCCGCATTGGCCGTGGTCGCAGCCTTTTTTGCTGCCGACCAGGTCCAGTTGCTCGCGAAGCAGGTCCAACAGCGTGGTCCAGGGCAACACGTCCAACTGGCGGTCCTGGCCGTTGAGGCGCAGGCGTATCGGGTGGCTGACGAACGGCTGGGCCGCCGCTCCATTGGGGGTCGCGCTCATAAGCACCTCACGGGTTGGTGTACATCCGCGGCGTTAGAAAAGTCGCCGTCTCAGGGGTACGACTTCCCGTGGTTTTGAGCGTTCAAGAAGATTGATCAGCGGATATTGAGCAGGGTTTTCAGGGTGTTTCGCGGGGGGTTGATCGATGCGTTGCTGTATTCGAACCAGCCCTGGGCCTCCACATTCAGGTCAAACACATAGATGTAGCCCATCAACGTGCCGGCCCCGCTGCAGGCCTCGCTGATGTTGCCGACCTGGCATACCGGCGTGCGCTGGCCGTTCAACACCGCGCCATTGAAGAGGCCAACCGGGTTATTGCCCAGGCCGACTTCCATGACAGAAACCTTAGTCGGCCCACGGTGCGTACACATCTGGGTCGTACTCACACGCTCAGGAATGGTTTCCGTGCAACGCGCCGACTCAACCTTGAACACACGCACTTCGCTCAACGGCGGTGCAGTCGCGCCCCACGCCGGTGCTGCGCCGAGCAACAGGCTGATACAGGGGATCAGGGCTAGACTCCACGGGCTGGCGTTTTTCATGCGGCGGATGACCTTCGTTTAAACGTCGGCGCAGTATGCCTCAAGGCCTCGGCTGCTGGTATGATGCGCCGCTTTTTCCGATCCTCTCTGAAACCACAGGCGCTTGGCGCAGTTTGTGCTTTGACTTAGAGGTCAACAAATCACGACGCCACAGAGCGTCACTGGGAGCAGGCATGCTGGAAAAGCTGTTTCAACTCAAGGCACACAACACCAACGTGCGCACCGAGATCCTCGCGGGCATCACGACATTCCTGGCCATGGCCTACATCCTGTTCGTGAACCCGAGCATCCTCGGCGAGACCGGCATGGACAAAGGCGCGGTATTCGTCGCCACCTGCCTGGCCGCCGCCATCGGTTCGACCGTGATGGGCCTGATCGCCAACTACCCGATCGCTCTTGCGCCGGGCATGGGCCTCAACGCCTTCTTTACCTACACCGTGGTCCTGCACATGGGCCACACCTGGCAGGTTGCGCTGGGGGCGGTGTTTATCTCGGCGGTGCTGTTCTTCCTGCTGTCGATCTTTCGCATTCGTGAGTGGATCATCAACGCCATCCCCCTGCCCCTGCGCTCGGCGATTGCCGCCGGTATCGGCCTGTTCCTGGCGCTGATCGCCCTGCATAACGCCGGGATCGTGGTGAGCAACCCGGCCACCATGGTGGGCCTGGGCGACCTGAAACAACCGGCGCCGATCCTGGCCACCCTGGGTTTCGTGCTGATCGTCGCGCTGGAAGCCCTGGCCGTACGCGGCGCGGTACTGATCGGCATCCTGGCGGTGACCATCGCCTCGATCGTATTGGGCTTCACCCCGTTCATCGGTATCACCTCGGCACCACCGTCCCTGGCACCGACCTTCCTGCAGTTGGATATCAAGGGCGCCCTGGATATCGGCCTGGTCAGCGTGATCTTCGCCTTCCTGTTCGTGGACCTGTTCGATAACTCCGGCACCTTGATCGGCGTGGCCAAACGCGCCGGCCTGATGGGCAAGGACGGTCACATGCCGAAAATGGGCCGTGCGCTGATCGCCGACAGTACCGCCGCCATGGCGGGCTCCCTGCTGGGCACTTCGACCACCACCAGCTACATCGAGTCCGCTGCGGGCGTGAGCGCCGGTGGCCGTACCGGCCTGACCGCCATCGTGGTCGCGATCCTGTTCCTGCTGGCGTTGTTCTTCTCGCCACTGGCCGCCAGCGTGCCGGCCTACGCCACCGCGCCGGCACTGCTGTTCGTGGCTGTGTTGATGACCCAGGGCCTGGCCGAGATCGACTGGGACGACATCACGGTTGCAGCGCCGGTGGTGGTCACCGCCCTGGCGATGCCTTTCACTTACTCCATCGCCAACGGCATCGCCTTCGGTTTCATCGCCTGGACCGCCATCAAGCTGCTTTCGGGCCGCTACCGTGAGCTGAACCCGGCATTGGTGATTCTGTCGATTCTGTTTGTAATCAAGCTGGGCTGGTTCAACGCATGACTTTTGACGCCGCACGCTACACCGCTCAACTGCAAGACAAGGTCACGCGCTTGCGTGACCTGCTGGCACCGTTTGACGCGCCAGAGCCACAGGTCTTCGACTCGCCGCTGCAGAACTTCCGCCTGCGCGCCGAGTTCCGCCTGTGGCGCGAAGGCGGTGAGCGCCACTACGCGATGTTTTCCCAGGACGACAAGCGCACGCCGATCCTGATCGACGAGTTCCCCATCGCCAGCCAACGCATCAACCAATTGATGCCGCAGCTCAAGGCCGCCTGGCAAGCCAGCGCCGCCCTGAGCCACAAGCTGTTCCAGGTGGAGTTCCTGACCACCCTGGCCGGCGATGCGATGATCACCCTGTGCTATCACCGCCCACTGGACGAGCATTGGCACACCGCCGCGAATAAGCTCGCCACCGACTTGAATGTCAGCATCATCGGCCGCTCCAAGGGCAAGCGCGATGTGATCGGCCACGACTATGTGGTGGAAAAACTCGAGGTCGGTGGCCGCACGTTCAGCTATCGCCAACCCGAAGGCGCCTTCACCCAGCCCAACGGCACGGTGAACCAGAAGATGCTCAACTGGGCCTATGACGCCCTGGGCGATCGCCCGGACGATTTACTCGAGTTGTATTGCGGCAACGGCAACTTCACCCTGCCCCTGGCAACACGTGTACGCAAGGTGCTGGCGACCGAGATCAGCAAGACCTCGGTGAATGCGGCCTTGAGCAACCTCGATGAAAACGCGGTGGGTAACGTCACGCTGGTGCGCCTCTCCGCCGAAGAACTCACCGAAGCGCTGAATGAAGTGCGCCCGTTCCGCCGCCTGCACGGTATCGACTTGAAGAGCTATGAGTTCGGCAGCGTGTTCGTCGACCCGCCGCGCGCCGGCATGGACCCGGACACCTGCGAACTGACCCGGCGCTTCGACAACATCCTGTACATCTCCTGCAACCCGGAGACGTTGGCGGCGAACATCGCGCAATTGCACGACACGCACCGGATTACGAAGTGCGCAATGTTTGACCAGTTCCCGTGGACGCACCATATGGAATCCGGTGTGTTACTGACTCGGCGGTAGTTCAACGTCCTCAGGTTCCTTCTTGCGTGGCCGCCCGCCCTTCTTGCCATTGGCTCGGGCGGCGGCGGATTTGGCGGCGCTGCTTTTGCGACCGTTGCGCGACGCAACCAAACTGGTGGCTAGGTCCATGAGCGGTTTGCTGGTGGCGATCAGGCCCGTGACCGAAACATCCAAATCCCGGGCCTCACAGCACAGCGCCTTGCCGCCAAAGCCGACTTCCAGTTGCTCAAAGTCCTCCAAGGAAAACCCCGCGAACTCGGGCAGGCCAGCCACCGGCAGTACAACGCGACTGCCGTCGCTGAAGCCGATGGAAAGGCAGTTGTCTTCATAACGCACAGAACTGGCGCGGGCATAAAGGTGCCGTGTCTTGCGCCCTCGGGCTATCGCCTTTTCGACGTCGGCCTCAGTGACCGGTTTATAGGGTACGACTTTGGCTTTTACGATTTGCTTCACCATCCAGAAAACTGAAACGAAAACACGCATCCCACTCCTTCCCCCTGACATGCACATGGGGCGGGCAATGCTCATCCCTGATAAACACCGAAATCACATATCCCTTGTAAGCGCCTACTCTCATCGTAACCCATCAGTTAGGTTATTTTCCGCCAGGTAACAGTTTTCCCCTGTCACCCGACAACCGGCTCCATTTTCCCGAAGCTGTTTCACAGACTAGTAAGCACAAAAAACCCGGCGAATGCCGGGTTGTAACCACTCATGCCGAGGGCTGGAAATACCCCGCCAAGGCCCGCAAGTCCTGCTCGCTCAGCAACCCCGCGTAATACTTCAACTGAATCCGAGCCAGCAGATACGCATGCCGCGCATTCGCCAGGTCGCGGCGGGCGGTGAAGAGTTGTTGTTCGGCATCGAGCACGTCGAGGTTGACGCGCTCACCGCCGGTGACGCTTTTCTGGGTCGCGGCGACCAAGGCAGTGGCCGAGCTGACGGCCATTTCATAGGCGCGCACTTTGGCGGCGCCGCTGGTATTGAGGTTGAACTGCTTGCGCAACTCCACCAGCGTGGCCGAGGTTTGCGCGTCCAACTCGTACTGGGCCTGGGACAGCTGGTTCGCCGCCTGGCGGGTGGAGGCCGACACCCCGCCGCCGGCAAACAGTGGCAGGCTGACCTGAATGCCGACACTGTTGGTGTCGTACTGTTGGTTGTAGCTGCTTTCCGAGTCAGAGCGGGTCTGGCGACTGGTGGCGTACAAGCTGACCTTGGGCAGGTGGCCTGCACGTTTGCGCTCCACTTCATAGGACGCTACGTCCAGGGCGTGGTGCTGGGATTTAAGTTCCGGGTTATTGGCCATGGCCATGTCGCGCCAGGTCTCGAAACGGTTGGGCTGCAGGGGCGGGATGTCGAATTGGCGCGTCAATGGTGCCAATTCTTCGATCTGCAGCGGCTGGCCGACGATGGCTTCCAACTCGCGCAGGGCGCTGTCCTGAGCATCCAGGGATTCGATTTCTTCTGCCTGGGCCAAGCTCAGGCGCGCCTGGGTTTCCAGCACATCGGTGCGCGTGCCCTCACCGCCCTTGAGCAGGCGATCATTGAGTTGCAGGCGCTCGGCATACGCGCGTTTCTGCGCTCGGCTCAGCTCAATACGTTCTTGCGCCAGCAAGGCCTGGCTGTAGGCATTGAGCACCCGCACTGCCAGTTCCTGGCTCTTGCCGCGAAAGCGCTCGTCGGCCATCAAGGCCTGGGCGGTGCCCTGGCGAAACCGCGCATAGGCTTCGTAATCCAGCAAAGGTTGCTGCAAGGTCAGAGTCGACGCGTAACTGCGGTAGTCACGGTCGCTGGTGACCTCACCCGCCGTCACTTCAGACGCGTTGCGCGAGTTGTTATAGCTCCATGACAGGTTCGGCAACAACGCCGCACGCCCGATCACGCGATGTTCTTCACCGGCTTCACGCTCCTGGATAGCGGCCTGAAAAGTCGGATCATTGCGCAGGGCCAAGTCGTAGGCATCCAGCAAACCCAAGGCGTGCGCCGCCGAGGTACAACCGAAAAACAGGGTAAACAGCAGCGCCTTCATTCTTCCACCAGGGCCATATGGGTGCGATCCAGCAGGGGTTTGAACAGGTAGTTGAGCATCGAGCGCTCACCGGTCTTGATGAAGGTTTCCACCGGCATGCCGGGACGTATCTGCACGCCGTCCAGTTGTTGCATGCCGGCCGCGCTGACCTGGGCGCGCAGCGTGTAGTAAGGCTCGTCGGTGCGTTCATCGACCTGGCGATCGGCCGAGACCAGTGTGACCTCACCGGCCACCCGTGGCGTGGTGGCCTGGTTGAAGGCCGAGAACAGCAACTCCACCGGCAAGCCCGGATGCACCTTGTCGACCATCTGCACCGGCACGCGCGCCTCCACCAGCAAGGGTTCGCCCTGGGGCACGATGTCCATCAACGCCTGGCCGGGCTTGATTACGCCGCCTTCGGTGTACACATCCAGCCCCACCACCACACCGGACGCCGGGGCGCGCACCAGGCTGTTGGCCAATTCGAACTCGGCCGAGGCCAGTCGATTGCGCAGGTCGTCGCTGCGGGTACGGGTCTCGGCCAACTGGCCGCGCAGGTCTTTCTGGAAGTCTTCGCCGAGCTGACGGATGCGTAGCCGCAGTTCGAGCACCTGGCGCTGCAACTGACCGATACGGCCATAGTCCTCGGCGATGGCGCCATCGACCTGCGAGTACAGGCGCTCGCTGTCGAGCAGGCGGTTGCGTGGGATGTACCCGTCACGCGCCAACGCGCGCAGGCCTTGCAGTTGCTCACTCAACGCCGCACGTTGCTGGACTTTGCTGGCTTGCGAATCCCGCGTGCCGCGCAGCTGCGCCTCGGCGCCGGCGATGGTTTCGCGCAGGCCTTGTTGCTCGGTAGCCAGGGCCTGGGCACGGCTATTGAACAGCTGCCGTTGCAGGTTCAGGGTGGCCGCTGCTTCAGGATCGTCGAGCAGTTCGGGAGCAAAAGTGATTGCCGACAACCCTTCACTTTCGGCACTCAAGCGCGCTTCGCTGGCCAGGGACGCCACGTACTGGCTGCGCAGGGACTGCATCTGCCCGCGCAATGGGGTTTCCTTCAAGCGCAGCAGCACCTGGCCGGCACTGACCACCTCACCGTCGCGCACGTCAATGCGCTCGACGATACCTCCAGCCGGGTGTTGCACGGTCTTGCGATGGCCCGAGACCATGACCTTGCCCGACACCGCAACGCCCTTGTCCAACGGCGCCAACGCCGCCCAACCGAGGAAACCGGCAAAGCCACCGAGCACCAACAGCCAGCCAATGCGCGAATATTTCTTGTCATCCAGCGCCAGCACGTTGTTCGGCGCCTCGCTGACCAACACAGGTTTGCTCTGGCTCATGCCTGTTTTCCTTCACCGAGGCGGTAACTCATGCTCAGGGTCGATACCGGCTTGCTCGCGGCGGGCTTCTGCCGTGCCTCCAACACACGCGCCGTAGGGCCTAACGCCTGCAATTGACCGTCCTTGAGGATCAGCAACTGGTCAGTCAGGCTCAGCACGTTGGGTTTGTGGGTGATCAGGATCACGGTACGGCGCTGTTGCTTGAGCTGGCCGATGGCTTGGAGCAGCGCGTGCTCGCCCACCTCGTCGAGGTTGGCGTTGGGTTCATCCAGCACGATCAACGCAGGCAGGCCGTACAGCGCACGGGCCAGCGCAACGCGTTGCTTCTGGCCGCCGGACAAGCCGGCGCCGCCCTCCCCCAATGGCGTGTCGTAGCCTTGGGGCAGTTGCAGGATCAATTCATGCACGCCAGCCATTTGCGCAGCAGCTAGGACTTTATCCGCGTCGACCTCGGCAAAGCGTGCGATGTTTTCCGCAATGCTGCCGGCGAACAATTGAATGTCTTGCGGCAGGTAACCGATGTGTGGACCTAACTGCTGCTTATCCCACAGGGCCAGGTCGGCACCGTCCAACCGCACCTTGCCAGCCAGGGGCGCCCAGGCGCCCACCAGTATTCGCGCCAGGGTGGATTTGCCGCAGCCCGACGGCCCGATCACGCCCAGCACGTCGCCTGCCGCCAGGTTAAAACCGAGGTTGGCCAGCGCCGGCCGACGGCTGCCGGGGGCACAGGCGCTGATGTGCTCGACGCTCAGTTGGCCTTTAGGCACCGGCAGGCTCATAGGGACTGGTCGCGCCGGGTTGGCCTCCAGCATCTGCGACAAGCGTTCGTACGCCAGCCGCGCCGAGCCCCATTGCTTCCACACGCCGATCAGTTGGTCGATGGGGGTCAACACCCGGCCCATCAGGATCGAGCCGGCAATCATCATCCCCGGCGTAATATCGCCCTGCACCGCCAGCAACGCGCCCACGCCCAGGACCAGGGATTGCAACGCGAGGCGCACGCCCTTGGACCAGGCGCTGACGGCCGCGGTCTTTTCACTGGCCAGGTTTTGCTGGGCCAAAAACGCTTGATGCTGGCCGAACCAGCGTGCGCGCAACGTGCCGAGCATGCCCATGGCTTCGATGGTGTCGGCATTACGCAGGTTGGCCGTGGCCTGCTGGCTGGCGCTGATGGACAGTTGGCTGGCCAGGGCCATCGGAGCCTGACTGACGTGGTGGTTAACCCACGCCAGCGCCATCAACAGCAGCGCGCCGACCAGTGCCAGCAGGCCGAGCCAGGGGTGAAACAGGAAAATCACCAACAGGTACACCGGAAACCACGGCGCATCGAAAAACGCGAACAACGCCTGGCCGGTGGCGAACTGGCGCAGCGTGGTCAGGTCATGCAGCGCCTGGCCGGCCGCCTGGGTGCCGCCCTTGAGTTGCGCTTCGAACGCCGCGTCGTACACCCGCTGGTTCAAGCGCATGTCCATCTGCGTGCCGAGGCGAATCACCACCTGGCTGCGCACCCACTCCAATGCGCCCATCAGGCCGAACAGGCCGAGGATCATCAGCGTCAGCATCAACAGGGTCATCTGATTGCCCGAGGCTAGCACCCGGTCGTACACCTGCAGCATGTACAGCGCCGGGGCGAGCATCAGCAGGTTGATCACCGCCGAGAACAGGCCGATGTTGAAGAAGCCACTTTTATAGGCCGTGAGGGCGGCCAGGGTTTCGTTGCCGGCGTGGCGCATCTGGGGATTCTCAAAGGGTTGAGCGGGCAGCGTCGTCGCGTTGACAGGCCATGCGACGCTGCGCAGAATTCGGCACCGCCGTCGCCTGAAGAGTTAGAAGGCTTGGGCAACGGCGGTGTGTCATGCGGCGAATGGGAGAGCGATCTTCCATTCGCTTTTTTCATGCAGCGGATTTAGGCCGCGAGTGCCCAGTCCTGGGCCACGTCCTGCACGCCCACCAGTGCAACGTCGGTGGTGGTCGAGGACGCCGCGTGGGCCGCGAGGCCGGCGGAGATCTCGTCGAAGGTGTTGGCCGTCGACAGGCTCGGGTCGATAGCGCCCAGCAGCTCGTTGAGTGCCGATTCCAGTGCACTGGTGTTGCCCTGGATCAAGCCGTAGATCACGCTCTGCACATCGTTGCCGACGCGGCCTGCACCTTCGGCGGCGGACAGGTCGAGGCCATTGAAGGCGACTTTGTAGGCACTCAGGTCGAAGTCGCTGCCACTGCCGCCGGTCAGGCCGGTGCCCAGCTCGACGTTATCCAGTTCGCCCCACAGGTAGTGGTTCAAGTTGCTGCTGGCCGGCAGTGTTGGATTGAACACGTAGTGCAGGCCGTTGCTGGTGTCGCTGTCGGCGATGAACGCGTAGTCGGAGTTGTTGGCGCCATGGTACGCGTATTGGTCACCGGCGAAGGTCCCGTTGCTGAAACCACCGTTGTTGCCGCCAGTGCCATGACCTGCCGTGGCAAAACCAAGAGCCCAGTCCGACAGGTAGTCAGACAGCGAAGTAGTGCCCAGGTACGACTCGTAGCTAACAGAAATAGTCATCACTAAACCTCATAATTACAGCGCTATTGATCAATGCGCAGCTGCGCACTTTTTACCCAACCCTGGGCAAAACCGTGGTTGATGCGGTGCCGTGGCACCGGTATCAGAATTTGTATTCGAGCATTCCGCTCAAGGTCCGGCCGCGAGCCAGGCTGAGGTTGTTGGCATCGCCCATGGCGACGAAATACGCTTCGTCCGTGGCGTTTTCCAACGCCAACGCGATGTTCAATTGATCGGTCATCCAGTAACTGGCGTAGACGTCATACACGGTGTATTTGGGCCACATGGCCTGGTCGATCAGGTTGTAGCCCTGGTTGTCCAGGTTTTCCCCGTTACCCGAGCTGTAGCGAACACGCACACCGGTATCCAGGCGCTTGTCCAAAAAGCGCGCGCCCAACGTCAACGACGCGCGATCAGCAGGGGTGTAGGTGGCGTTGCCCATGATCTTGCCGCAGCTTTCCTTGGCATTGGCGGCCTCGTCATCCAACAATTCGTAGCGGGTCACAGGGCGGAAACCGATGGTGCCGTTGGGCCGGGTAAACCGTTCGATAACGGTGGTGCTGGGACCGGCCTTCTTGGCCCCGCCCAGGTAGTAGTTCTTCGAACAGAACTCGTTGCTGCCGATCATGTGCGTGTAACTAAGGTTGGTATACGCACGCCCCATGTCGTAGTTGAGTTGGTACTCAAGGCCCCTGAACCGCGTGTCATTGAGGTTGTTGGTATACGCCATGATCCCGTTGAAACCCCCAACGGACGTCTCCGGCAAACTCACACTGGTATTGAGGAAGGTGAAATTCTTAATCTTGGTGTCGAAGTACGCCACCTTGATGCCCAGTCGGTCGTCATTGAAAAAGAGCGACTCCTTGAACACGTTCATCCCCACTTCCCAATCGCGAGACTCCTCTGGCTTCAGGTAAGGATTGGGGAATACCCGTTCATTCGAACCACCCCCGTGGGGGCGGCCGCTCATAAAGGTTTCAGTGACAGCCGGCGGGCGCCAGCCCTTGCCCCAGCGGGTATACAGTTGCAGCCAGTCGACCCCAGGCTTGATGCCGATACCGAAGGTCGGCGAAAACCGTCCGTCTTCACGGTCGATATCAAAAATGTCCTCGACACGCTTCGCGCCCGTCGTACTGGTGTAAAACCGGTCGCGCTTCCACAGCGTCATCCCGGTGACACCCTCCAGCCGATAACGGTCGTAACGCAGCCCGGCATCCACGGTCAGCCAGTCGTCATATTCGTATTGCAGGTTATTGAACACACTGGCGATGGTGCGCTTGCCTTCCGGGTCGGCACTGGGGGTGTAGGGCAGTGATCCGGAGTTGATCGTGTTGGTGGACTCGATCTTGTTGGTACTGGGCTTGAAGGTGTCCTGATACATCTCCAGGCCATAGTTCCAGCTCAGATGCCCCACGCGGCCCAGGTCGAAGCGCGCAGTGTTTTCGCCCTGCAGGCCCCAGGTATCGGTCTGGAAATGGTCGGTGTATGCCGGCGTATAGTTGCCGGAACTCAGGGACGCGAGGTTGCCGGCGTTGGAACGATCCAGTTGGGTGGTGACGTAATAGAGCTTGGCCTTGAAATCGATCAGCGCGTTATCCGGGCTGTAGCTGTAGTCCAGCGCCGCGTTTTTCGCGTTGAGGTTGTTCTTGCCGGTGCGTACGTAATAGCTGCTCTGAAGATCATCACTGATGTAGCCCCAGGCGTCATTGCTGTCGGTATCGCTTTCCAGGTAGCTCAATTGCACGCGCTGATCGTTGGGCAGGTTCAGGCCGAACTTGACGATCTGCGACCGGGTCACGCTGCCGGTATCACCGACTTCGCTGTTCAACCAGTCGTCGAAGGCGACCGGGGCATACTTCCTGGCCCGCAGATTGGTGCCCAGGTTCTGGTCATTGTGGGTGCCGGCCCGGTAGTTGCCGAAATGGCGCTCGCTGTAGCCGAGCAGCACATCGCCGCGCTCATCACCAAAGGCAAACACGCCACTGCCATTGAAGTAGGTACCGTTGCCCAGCTCACCGATACCGCTGCCCGCGCGAAAACGTCCGCCGATCTCTTTACCGTCCTTGAGGAACTCGCTGGCCTCCAGGGTCTTGAACGAGGCGATCCCGCCGAGTACGGCCGCCCCACCCTGCCCCGACTGGCTGCCCTTGTCGATCTCGATGCTGGAAATGAACTCCGGGTCAATCAGCATGGTGCCATTGCGCTGCTGGTGCCCATTGACGTTGAAGTTCTGGCGCATGCCGTCGATGTTCATGTTCACACGGCCATAGTCCTGAACGCCGCGAATGTTCACGGAAAGACCAGGGTCGCGTTGGTCAACGGCGGTGTAGACCCCCGCAGTTTCCTCCAGCATGTCGGCCGCGTGACGGGGTGGGCGCTTGTCGATCATGTCACGGCTGATGACTGCCACGGACTTTGGGGTCTGGTACACCCAATCGCTGGCCTGGCCATTGGTGTTACCGGTAATGGTGGTAGTGCCCACGGTCATGGCGCCGTCGTGATCGTCACTGACGCGGTTGAGCGTGACCTGGCGCTCGCCGGTAAAGCGATACTCCACCGGCGCGGCACCGAGCAAACGGCCCAGGCCTTCCTGCACGCTGAAACTGCCCTTGATCGCCGTACTGCTCAAACCTTGCAGGCGCTGGCTGTCAAACAACACCTGCAAGCCAGCCTGGTCGGCGAAGGCCAGCACGGCACTGCCGAGAGATTGCACGGGGATATCGAACGTCAACACAGCAGGTTGGGTAGCGCCCGATTGAGGCTGCGCGGCATACACCGGCGCCACTGCGGCGAACAGGCCCAAGTGAATGGAAAGGGCTAACCGGCTACCGGTGATGCGCCCCTTGTTGAGTGCTGACATTTCGATTGTTCCCTGCGCTAAGCGTTTTTTGTTTATGCGAATGCTTCTCACCTAGCAAGACGTGCGAAGCGCAGGAAGTCAGTAAGACTTTTCCAAAAGTTTTTTAACGAAGGGGTTCAAGCAGGAAACTGAGCCGGCTTGCCGGCGATAGCCATAGATACGGACACGCCAACGCTAACCACGATGCGAAGCGAGCCGCTCTTGATCGTGATCTTGATCTTGATCTAGCTTTTGATCTCAGGCGCCCCGTCAAACACGCTGGCCGGAATTCGACAGGGATTTGGGGGGTAAACCGGCAGGGATGCCGGTTTAGCCGCCCCGCGCCATGGATGGCGCGTGGCGGCGGCCCCCCAAATCCCTGGCGGATTACGGGCACACCGAGCCTAGGCGAGGTGCCGAGTGTTGGGGCGAAGGCCTTTTGGTTACTTTTGGGCCTTTTCCAAAAGTGACCCGCCGTAAGGGCGGAACCCATAGTGGCCGTGACCTAAATAACGGATATGTACCCGGTCTGATCCAACATCCTGGTCGTCTACCAGCCCGCCAGCGGGAGCAAGCTCCCTCGCCACAGGTCCAGCGCCATAGCCAGAATTGTGTAGATACCGAGGCCCCGATGGCGCTGAATCAGTCACCTGATGAATTGACTGACACACCGCTATCGGGGGCAAGCCCCCCTCCCACATTTGGATCGCGGGGTAACCGTTAGATTATGGTCAGCTGTCAGGCCGCCGGCGGGAGCAAGCTCCCTCGCCACAGGTCCAGCGCCATAGCCAGAATTGTGTAGATACCGAGGCCCCGATGGCGCTGAATCAGTCACCTGATGAATTGACTGACACACCGCTATCGGGGGCAAGCCCCCTCCCACATTTGGATCGCGGGGTAACCGTTAGATGGCGCTCGGCTGTCAGGCCGCCGGCGGGAGCAAGCTCCCTCGCCACAGGTGCAGCGCCATACCCAGGGTGGTGTAGATACCGATGCCTCGATGGCGCTGAACCAGTCACCTGATGAATCGACTGACACACCGCTATCGGGGGCAAGCCCCCTCCCACATTTGGATCGCGGTCAGCTGTCAGGCCGCCAGCGGGAGCAGGCCTAACTCACCACAGGTCCAGCCCACACCTACAGGACAATCAATAGATCAAGCTGAGGCCCGCCAGATCCAAACGCTGCACGTGCAGCTCCTGGGTGAGAATGCCAAGGGCAGTGTCGAGCATATCAAGCCGAAACACCCCGCTGACCTCGCGATCCCCCAGCGCCGAATCCGCCAGCACCACACGCCCAGGACGGTAGCGGTTAAGTTGCTCGATGACCTTTGCCAGCGGCTGGCGATCAAAGATCAACACACCGCGGCGCCAACTGGTGGCCCGCTCTACATCGAGCTGGTCGATGGGCACGATGCCCTCCTGGAGGTTGTAGCGTGCAGCCAGGCCCTCCTTAAGCACCCTGTCGGCCGGACCTTTTTTCGGGATAGCTTGCAGGGAAACTTCGACACTGTGCTCCAGCACCCCAACCCACGCCTGGCTATCGCCCTCGCGCGCCACCACAAACCGCGTGCCCAGCGCACGGGTTTGCCCCCCGGCGCTCTGCACCACAAACGGCCGGGTTTCCTGGCCCACCCTCGGCGCCACATCAAAGATCGCCGAGCCCTGGAGCAGACTGATACGGCGTTGCACACCGTCGTAGTCCAGGCGGATGGCACTGCCGGAATCCAGCTCTACGGTACTGCCATCGGCCAGGTGCACAGTGCGCACCTCGCCTTTCTGGGTGATGTAGTCGGCTTGCAGGCGCAACAACACGTCCGGCCCGCGCACCCAGCCAACACCGGCCACCACCACGACCAGCGCGACAGCCGCCGCACGTTGCCATGGCCTGCGTCGCTTGGACCGGCGCACCGGCAGCATCGCCGCCGGCGGGCGTTGACGCTGCAGCGGTTCGTCCTTGTACACCTCACCCAATGCGGCCCACGTCTGTTCGGCAAAGCGCAAGGCCGCTTCGTGGCGGCTGTCGCAGGCGATCCAATGCTGCAGCTCGGCCTGCTCCTGGTCGGTCAGGGCACCGGCGTGCAAGCGCACCGCCCACTCGGCGGCTGCCTCGGTAATGCTGTGCTGTTGCGGACCCTGGCTATTCACGTGTGAATCTCGAATTTTTCGTTATGTAACGCTGTGACGACTGACCTGGCATTTTTCGGTAATTCATTCGTCGGATGGCGCCACCTCGCCTTCCTGCAAGCGCTGCATCACGTAGGCCAACGCCTTGGCCAAGTGCTTTTGCACGGAACTGTCAGAAATGTCCAGGTGCCGGGCAACTTGGGCGTGGGTCATGCCTTCGATGCGGTTGAGACGGAAAATCTGCTGGGTGCGTTCCGGCAACTCCGCCAGTGCCTGCTTCAATGCCTGTCGCTGTTGCTGCGCCATTGCCTGAGCCTCCAACCCGGCCACGTCATCTTCAATCTCGGCCAGCGCCTCATGGGGCACGGAGTCTGTCTTGCGCCGTGCTTCCTGGCGAATATGGTCGATCAGCAGATTGCTCGCCGTTCGATAGAGATAGCCCTGGGAGTTGTCGATGCGCTCGCCGGCCGGTTTTTCCGCCAGGCGCAGGAAGCTCTCCTGCACCAGGTCTGCGGCCAACTGCGGGTCCCGTACCTTGCGCGCCAGATACCCGCGCAGGGTATCGGCGTGCTTGAGAAACAGGCCTTTGAGATCCACGTCCGACAAACCGACTCCCTGGAATGTTAAGGAAACAGGCGGGCATCTTAAGCGTTGTCGAGAATGATTTTCAATTGATATCTAATCTGATTCCAGCGCGTGAAGGGTCTGATTAACAGTTCGATAATCGAACAGATCCGCTGCCATCAATTGACCAAATTAACTAACCAGTACATTTTATCCCCACAACGAACAATAACTGTGGAGACCCTCCCTATGCCGCCCATCGTGCTGGTGCTCAACGGCCCCAACCTCAACCTGCTCGGCACCCGTGAGCCCGCCACCTATGGCCATGAAACCCTGGCCGATGTCGCTGCCCTGTGTGGCCGCAGCGCCGAACAGCTCGGGCTGAAAATCGAATTTCGCCAGACCAACCACGAAGGCGAATTACTCGACTGGATCCACGGCGCCCGCGCCCGTTGCGCCGGTATTGTGATCAACCCGGCAGCCTGGACGCACACGTCGGTGGCGATTCGCGATGCGCTGGTCGCCAGCGAAGTGCCGGTGATCGAAGTGCACCTGTCCAACGTGCATGCCCGTGAGGCGTTCCGTCATCACTCTTTCGTATCGCCCATCGCCAAGTCGGTGCTTGCCGGGTTCGGCAGCCATGGCTACCACCTGGCCCTGGAACATTTCAGCCACCTGCTCAAAGGGGCGGCCCGATGAAACCGCGCATTCTCGCCGGCTTGATCGGCAGCGGCATCCAGGCCTCGCGCACCCCTGCCCTGCATGAACAGGAAGGCGATGCCCAAGGTTTGCGCTACCTGTATCGCCTGATCGACCTTGAACCGCTGCGCCTGGACATCAATGCCCTGCCCGACTTGCTGGAGGCCGCCGAGCTCATGCACTTTACCGGGCTGAACATCACCTACCCGTGCAAGCAGGCAATCCTGCCATTGCTTGATGAATTGTCCGACGAAGCCCGGGGCATTGGCGCGGTTAACACGGTGGTGTTCAAGGACGGCAAACGCATCGGCCACAACACCGATTGCCTTGGGTTCGCCGAAGGGTTTCGGCGCAACTTGAACGACGTCGCCCGCCAACGCGTGGTGCAGATGGGCGCCGGCGGTGCAGGTGCAGCAGTGGCCCATGCGCTGCTGGCGGAAGGCGTGGAGCACTTGAGTATTTTCGATGTGGACGCCAGCCGAGCGCGCGACCTTGTGGATAACCTGGCTCAGCGCTTCGGCACGGGGCGTGCGCAGGTCGGCACACACTTGGAAAATGCGATGGCCGAGGCCGATGGTTTGGTCAACACCACACCGATGGGCATGGCCAAGTTGCCCGGCACGCCGGTGCCTGCATCCTTGTTGCGGGCTGAATTATGGGTCGCCGAAATCGTGTACTTCCCGCTGGAAACCCAACTGCTGCGCGACGCCCGCGCCTTGGGTTGCCGCACGCTGGATGGCGGCAACATGGCGGTGTTTCAGGCGGTGAAGGCGTTTGAGTTGTTCAGTGGAGAAGCGCCGGATGCACAGCGGATGCTGCTGCACTTCCAAAGCATGAATACCTGACGGTAGAAACCGGAGCAAAATGTGGGAGGGGGCTTGCCCCCGATGGCGGTGGATCAGCCACCTTATCAGGAACTGGCCTGCCGCAATCGGGGGCAAGCCCCCTCCCACATTTGATTGCATTCCAACCTGAGTACTCAGGCCTGCAGGTACCGCATCACCGACTCACAAATCATCTCGCGGTGCCGCTGCTTGATCGCCTCATCCGACAGTTCTATCTGAAAGATCTCACTGAACGTATGGCGGTTGGACACCCGGTAAAAGCTGAACGAATTGATCAGCAAGTGCACATCCAGCGGCTCCAACCCTTCCCGAAACACGCCCATCTCGGCCCCACGACGCAACGTCGCACCCAGCGCCTCGAGGATGTTGCTGTTCATCGCCTTGATCGAATCCGAACGCTTTACGTATTCGGCATTGTGGATATTTTCGATGCTGACGATGCGCACGAAATCCACGTTCTGGTCGTGGTGATCAAACGTGAACTCCACCAGCCGCCGAATAGCATCACGCGGTTCCAGGGCGGTGAGGTTCATGCGGGTTTCGGTGTTGCGGATGTCACCGTAGAGCTTCTCCAGCACCTCGACGTACAACTGTTCCTTACTGCCGAAGTAGTAATAGATCATGCGTTTGGAGGTGTGGATGCGCTCGGCGATCGCATCCACGCGAGCGCCGGAAAGGCCCTGCTGGACAAACTCGACAATGGCTTCCTGGAGTATGTTTTCGCGGGTCTTTTCCGGGTTGTTCTTCCGGCTCTTGCGGGGTGCCTCGGAGGTCATGGTGCGCTCACGGCCAGTGTTATGCAGGCGCTGATTATGGGCCGCGAGGCCTCCCGAAGGAAGCACCCGGCCAGCCGTTATAAACGCGCCTGGCGCACCGCACCGCTGCGCGATTTGGCCATCGCCGCCAGGCGCACCGCCACGTTGGCCGCGCCGTAGCCGGCATAACCGTTCTTGCGCTGGATGATCTCGAAGAAAAACCGCCCTTCAAACGGCTCGGTGTACACGTGAAATAACTCACCGCCTTGGGCGTCGCGGTCGTACAGCACGTTGTAGTACGCCAGCTCGCTGAGGAATTCGTCGTCGAAATCGAAACGCGCCGCCAGGTCATCGTAATAGTTGAGCGGAATATCCAGCAGCGGCACACCCGCGTCTTTGGCGCGGCGCACTTCGGCGAAAATATCCGCGCAGTCGAAGGCAATGTGGTGCACGCCCGAGCCGCGATAGCTCGACAGTGCGTGGGAAATGGCCGTGTTGCGGTTCTCGGAGATATTCAGCGGCAGGCGGATCGAACTGCAGCGGCTGCGCAGGGCGCGGCTTTTCACCAAGCCGTAAGGGTCAGGCAGCACCACTTCGTCGTCGGCTTCGAAATCCAGCAGGCTCTTGTAGAACAGCACCCAACTGTCGAGGCTGTCGGCCGGCAACGCCATGGCCATGTGGTCGATGCGCAACAAGCCGCCGCTGGTTGAAGCGGCGGGCTGCAGGTTGAAGTCGGTGTCGTACAGCCCGCCTTCGCTCGGGTCCACCAGGTAAATCAGGCTGCCATCCGGCGCGCGCACCGCCGCCAGCTCCAACTCGTTGGGCCCGACCAGGCCGCGATACGGCTGGCCCTTGTACGCCACAGCCCGCTCCAGCGCCTTCGCGCTGTCCTTGACCCGAATCGCGGTGGCGCACAACGACGGCCCGTGGGCTTCGAAAAAGTTGTGGGCAAACGAATAGGGTTCACAGTTGAGAATCAGGTTGATATCGCCCTGGCGCAACAGGCTCACGCTCTTGGAGCGATGCTGCCCAGCCTTGACGAACCCCAGGCGTTCCAACCAATGAGTGAGCTTGGCGCCGAGGCTTTCGTCCACGGCAAACTCGAGGAACTCGATGCCGTCGTATTCGCTGGCCGCCGGGGTATCAAACAGAATCTCGGCAGGTTGCGCGGGCGCTTCCTGTTTAAGGCGCTCGCGGGTTTTCTCTTCCAGGTACAGCAAGGAGCGCAGGCCATCCGCTGCGTTCGCCCGAGTTGGCGCGGCGCGGAAGCCGTCGTTGAAAATCTCCAGGGACAGTGGCCCGGTGTAGCCACTCTTGATGATCGGCGCGAGGAAACCCGCCAGGTCGAATTCGCCTTGGCCGGGGAAGCAGCGAAAATGCCGGCTCCACTCCAGGACGTCCATGGCCAGGACCGGCGCGTCGGCCATTTGCACGAAGAAAATCTTGTCGCCGGGGATGTCGGCAATGGCGCTCGGATCGCCCTTGAGCGACAGGGTGTGAAAGCTGTCGAGCAACACGCCCAGGCTGGGGTGATCGACCTGACGCACCAGGTTCCACACCTGTTGCCAGGTGTTCACATGCTTGCCCCAGGCCAAGGCTTCATAGCCGATACGCAGGCCACGGCGGCCAGCATGTTCGGCCAGCAGGCTCAAGTCATCCAGTAGAATGCGTTCATCGCCCACGCAATCAGCCGAGGCATTGCTGCACACCAGCACCAAGTCGGTGCCCAACTCCTGCATCAGGTCGAACTTGCGCTCGGCACGCTCGAGATTGCGCGCCAGGCGGTCACGGCGGCAACCTTCAAAGTCGCGGAACGGCTGGAACAACGTGATAGCAATGCCGAGGTCGGCGCACATCTGCCTAACTTCACGCGGGCTGCCATCGTAATACAGCAGATCGTTTTCGAAGATTTCGACGCCATCAAACCCGGCGGCCGCGATGGCTTCGAGTTTTTCCGGCAGGGTTCCGCTCAAGGAAACGGTGGCAATAGAGCGTTGCATGGGCGACTCCCGGCATTTGAGACTGGTCTTATTTACGGCAAATTATTGGCCGCTAAACTGTCGACAGCAATTAAAATGTACGAACCGGTTAGTTTTTGGTGCGATTATCGAACACTATGCCTGTTTGGCGAATTGACGATTTTTTAAGCGCTGCGCACCATCGATCCAGTAACAAAGACCCAGAACACACCATAAAAATTTCAAAAAACGGGTACAACCACATGCCTCTGCAAAACTCCGTCCTGGCCGACCGCCCGGGCAACCCGCACGCCGGCATCGGCGACAAGATCCGCGGCGCCCTGGCCGTGGGCAAAACGCGCTGGGGCATGCTGGCCCTGGTGTTTTTCGCCACCACCCTCAACTACATCGACCGCGCCGCACTGGGCGTGATGCAACCGATCCTGGCCAAAGAGATGAGCTGGACGGCGATGGACTACGCCAACATCAACTTCTGGTTCCAGGTCGGCTACGCCGTCGGCTTTGTGCTGCAAGGCCGCCTGATCGACCGGGTCGGCGTCAAACGCGTGTTCTTCTTCGCCGTACTGCTCTGGAGCCTCGCAACCGGCGCCCACGGCCTGGCCACCTCGGCGGTGGGCTTTATGGTCTGCCGCTTTATCCTCGGGTTGACCGAAGCCGCCAACTACCCGGCGTGCGTCAAGACCACGCGGTTGTGGTTCCCGGCGGGTGAACGTGCCGTGGCCACCGGCATCTTCAACGCCGGTACCAACGTCGGCGCGATGATGACCCCGATGCTGCTGCCGTTGATCCTGCATGTGTGGGGCTGGCAGGCGGCGTTCCTGTGCATGGCCTCGCTCGGTGCGATCTGGCTGGTGTTCTGGGGTTTGAAGTACTACAACCCGGAAGACCACCCTTCGGTCAAACAATCCGAATTGGACTACGTGCAGCAGCAAGTCGAGCCGGAACAACCGGGCGTCCCCTTCAGCCGTATCCTGCGGATGCGCGGCACCTGGGCCTTCGCCATCGCGTATGCCCTCACCGCGCCGGTGTTCTGGTTCTACCTGTATTGGCTGCCGCCGTTCCTGAACCAGCAATACAACCTGGGCATCAACGTGACCCAGATGGGCATTCCACTGATCATCATTTACCTGACCGCCGACTTCGGCAGCGTGGGGGGTGGGATTCTGTCGTCGTTCCTGATCGGCCGAGGCATGAACTCGATCAAGGCACGCCTGCTGTCGATGCTGCTGTTTGCCTGCTGCATCGTCGGCGTGATCATGGCCGCCGGTTCCAGCCAGCTGTGGGTCGCGGTGTTTGCCATCTCCCTGGCGATTGGTGCGCACCAGGCCTGGACCGCCAACATCTGGAGCCTGGTGATGGACTACACGCCCAAGCACATGATGAGTACGGTGTTTGGTTTCGGCGGCATGTGCGCGGCCATCGGCGGTATGTTCATGACCCAGATCGTCGGCCACATCCTCACCGTGACGAACAACAACTACACAGTGTTGTTCACCCTGATCCCAGCGATGTACTTCATTGCGCTGACCTGGATGTACTTCATGGCGCCGCGCAAGATCCCTACCGTAGACGTCTGAGCAACCGTCTGAGCTATCTGCGCCGCTGCTGCCAGGCAGCGGCCAACCCGCTCATGCAGATCACCCCGATGCCGACCACCGTGGTCACATCGGGGGTATGGTTGAACACCAGCCAGCCCAACAACCCCGCAAACACGATCTGGCAATAGCCGAACGGCGCCAGCAAAGCCGGCGCCGCGAAGCGAAACGCTTGGGTCAGCATCAAGTGCGCGGTCATGCCGCACGTGCCCAGGGCCAGCATCAACACGCCATGCCACAGCGTGGGGATCTGCCAGAAGAACGGCACCATGGCGCTCATCACCAAGGTATTGCACAGCCCGGCAAAGAAGTTGCTGGTGGTGGGGGTGTCGAACTTACTCAAGATGCGCGTGAGCAGTTGGTAAAAGCAGAAGAACAGCGCCGAACACAGCGGCAACAACACCGCCGGCGTGAAAAGTTCGCCGCCTGGATGGATGATCACCAGCACCCCGATAAAGCCACAGATCACCGCCAGCCATTGGCCGCGTGTCACATGCTCACCCAGCAGCGGCACCGACAGCGCCGTCACCAGGATGGGTGCCAGGAAGTTCACTGCCGTGGCTTCAGCCAAGGGGATGTAATGCAGCGCCGCCGTGAAGAACAAGCTGGTGCCCAGCAGACACAGCGCCCGCACCACCTGCATCCCCGGCCGTTTGCTGCGCAGTACGCGCAACCCCGATTGCGGCAGGAAAATGCCGGCCATCAACAAGGTGTGCACCAGGTAGCGCGCCCACACCACCATCACGATCGGGTAGAACCCGGCCAGGTATTTGGACAGGGCATCGTGGCTGGAGAACAGGAACGTCGCCAGTACAATCAGCAGAATGCCTTTGAAAGGATGGTTGATGCCGGAAAGGGGGGTACTGACAGTCATTGGATTCTCTTGCGTGGCGAGCTGAACGCTGAGCACTGAACGAAGCAGCGCTCAACCCGGTAATCTAGCAGCCGGGCCGGAGTCTGCCCCAAGAGCATAACCAAACACCGGGCGAACAGCGCACTAAATCACGGGATTCGAGTCCAACGCTGCACGATTGCCCTCGCGCTGTACACTTTTTAACCAAGGCCTTGCCGCTATGAAAAAAACGTTTTTTATTCTGTCTGCCCTTGCTGTGCTGACTGCCTGTAATCAGGAATCCAAGGAAGCGCCAAAACCCGCACCGGCGTCCGTACAAGCGACCCTCGTGCCGCAAACGCCGCCTACCGACAAATGGGTGGGCAAGTGGATCGGCGTCGAAGGCCTGTACCTGACCATCGCCAAGGACGACAGCATCGGCCGTGGTCACTACCTCCTCACCATGCAATACGGCCTCGACGCCGATGACGCCGGCACCTTCAAAGGTGAGGCCAATGAAGACGGCATCGCCTTCAACCGTCCGGACGGCCCACAACTGCTGCGCGCCGGTGACGGTGAAGCCACCGGGCTGAAATGGCTGGCGGATAAAAAGGACTGCCTGATTGTCGATACCGGCGAAGGGTATTGCCGCTAATAACGGCCATACTCAACCAACATCCCTGTAGGACCGTTCATCAAGAGGATTGCCCCATGCTATGGAAAAAAGGCCGACGCAGCGACAACGTGGTGGATGCCCGCGATGACAGTGGCGGGGGTGGCGGCGGCATGCGCTTTGGGGGCGGTAAAGGCTTGAGCCTGACGGCGATCGTGCTGATCGTCGGCATCGGCTGGATGACCGGCCAGGACCCGTTGCAGATCCTCGGCCAACTGACCGGCCAGATGGAACAGGCGCCCTCGGTGAGCACCCAATCGCGCCAGGCGCCGCCGGCCAACGATGAACAAGCCGATTTTGTACGGGCCGTGTTGGGCGATACCGAGGACACCTGGGGCCAGGTGTTCAAGGAAAACGGCCTGGCGTACAAGAACCCGAAACTGATTCTGTTCCGTGGCCGGGTCAACTCCGCCTGCGGTGGCGCCACCTCGGCCAGTGGCCCGTTCTATTGCCCGGCTGACCAACAGGTGTACCTGGACCTGGATTTCTTCCGGGAAATGTCGCAACGCTTCCAGGCCGCCGGCGACTTCGCCCAGGCCTATGTGATCGCCCACGAAGTCGGGCACCACGTGCAGACACTGCTGGGCATTTCGTCGAAGATCCAGGCCGCACGCCAGCAAGGCCGCCAGATGCAAGGCGACGGCGGCCTGTTGGTGCGCCAGGAGCTGCAAGCCGACTGCTTCGCCGGGGCGTGGGCCAACCGTGCGCAAAAGCGCCTGAACTGGCTGGAACCCGGTGACATTGAGGAAGCACTGAATGCGGCCAACGCCATTGGCGATGACCGCTTGCAGCAACAGGGTCAAGGGCGCGTCGTGCCGGACTCGTTTACCCACGGCACCTCGGCGCAGCGCGTGCGCTGGTTCAAGACCGGCTTCGCCCAGGGCCAGATCACTCAATGCGACACCTTTGCCGCCAAGAGCCTCTAGATGAATAAACGATTGGGATTGCTGCTGGGTGCGCTAGTCACCTGTTCCGCCTTGGCCGCCGAGCCTGTCGTAAAAGAGCATGGCGTCAAAGAAGTCAGTCCCGATCGTTTACACCTGGAGGCCGGCGACCTCAGCCTGGGCTTGAGCCAGGACTGGCGACAGCCACTGCCCACGGTCACCCGCGCCTTGATCATCGTGCACGGCCGCCTGCGCAACGCGCAGACCTACCTGCAAAGCGGTGAAGATGCCGCCGAGCAAGCCGGGCTTACTGCCAGCACGCTGGTGATCGCGCCGCAGTTTCTCAACGCGTCCGACGTGAAGCGCAACCACCTGGGCCACTCGGTACTGCGTTGGAAGGGCAACGACTGGATGGCCGGCGAGCCCTCGACCGGACCGGGCCAAATCAGTTCCTACGGCGCGCTGGACCAGATTATCAAGCACCTGGGCAACCGCACATTGTTCCCGGCGCTGAAAGAAATCGTGGTCGCCGGCCACTCCGGCGGCGGCCAGGTGGTGCAGCGTTTCGCCCTCACGGGCCACGACCACCCGATGCTGCAGACCGAAGGCATCAGCCTGCGCTACGTGGTGGCCAACCCGTCGTCCTACGCCTACTTCAGCCCGCAGCGCCCGGTGAAGTTCGACACCGCCAGTTGCCCCGGCTTCAACGACTGGAAATACGGCATGCAAAACCTGCCGGACTACGCCAAGGGTCAGCGCGCCGAGCAGCTTGAAAACACGTACGTGTCACGCAACATCACCTACCTGCTGGGCCAGCAAGACACCGACCCGAACCATCCCGCGCTGGATAAAAGCTGCGCCGCCGAGACCCAGGGCGCGTATCGCCTGATTCGCGGGCACAACTATTTTGACTACCTCAAGCAGCGGCATCCGCAGTTGAGCCATAGGCTGGTGGAGGTGCCGGGGGTGGGGCACAACGGGGATGGGATGTTTACGTCGCCGGAAGGCCAGAAAGTACTCTTCGGGAAATAACTGCCAAAATCGGATTAAACATATGGGAGGGGGCAAGCCCCCTCCCACATTTGATTGTCAGCGTATGGGCTGGATCATCCGGCGCAGCACCGCACAATCCTCGGCATGCCAATCCGCCAATTCAGGCCAGGGATTTTCCGGCAGGTTCACCAACACCGTCCGCGCCCCCGCCGCCCGGCCACAGTCCAGGTCAAAGCGATAATCGCCGACCATCACCATCTCGCTCGGCGCCACGTCCCAGGCCGCTGCCAGTTTCAGCAAACCACCCGGGTCCGGCTTCGGCGGCGCATCTTCACGCCCCAGCACATCCTCGACGGCAAAGCAGTCCGCCAGGCCAATCGCCTCCAGCGTGATATGCGCCAATTCCCGCGCATTACGGGTCAGGACACCCAGGCGATCACCACGCCCGGCCAGCTCGCGCACCAGTTCCACTGCACCTTCAGCCGCGACGGAACCCTGCGCCAGCTCCCGTTCATGCTCCAGCAGCCAGGCATGCTTGGCCGCCGCGACCTCCGCCGGCAATGCCGCCAAGTGAGTGAGGATGTCGTCCTCGGGTGGAATCTCCAGCGCCACGCGAATGGCCGCAAAGTCATGCACGGCCACCGTGAGGGTGCCGTCCATGTCGAACACCCAGTGCCTGACGTCCGCCAGGCTCATGCCCAATCCTTGCGATGACGAATCAAACCTTCCTGCGTCACCGAGGCCACCAATTGCCCGGCGCGGTTGTACACGCTGCCACGGGAGAACCCACGGGAATTACCGGCCCACGGGCTGTCCATGGCATACAGCAGCCAATCATCGGCACGCAGGTCGGCATGGAACCACAACGCGTGGTCGAGGCTGGCGACTTGCATGTCTTTCTGCCACACGGTCTTGCCGTGGGGCAGCAAGGAGGTGGTCAGCAGGCCGAAGTCCGAGGCGTAGGCCAGCAGGTACTTATGCAGCGCAGGTGTGTCGGCCAGGGCGCCGTCGGCGCGGAACCACACGTATTTGACCGGGTCGGAGGGCTGCGGGTTGAACGGGTCTTTCTCGGTCACCGGGCGCACTTCGATCGGTTTGGGGCACAGCAGCTTGTCGCGCATGTGCTCGGGGATCAGGTGCGCCCGCTGCTGGGTCAGTTCCAGCTCCGACGGCAAGTTTTCCGGACCGACCACTACGGGCATGGTGGTCTGGTGATCGAAGCCTTGTTCGTCGTATTGGAACGAAGTGGTGCAGGTGAAGATCGGGTGGCCCTTCTGGATCGCCGTCACGCGGCGCGTACTGAAACTGCCACCGTCGCGCACGCGGTCCACCGAGTACACCACCGGCAACTTCGCGTCGCCAGGGCGCAGGAAATAACCGTGCAGGGAATGCACATGCCGCGCTTCTTCTACGGTCTGGCTGGCTGCCGACAACGACTGGCCGAGCACCTGGCCACCAAACAATTGGCGAAAGCCCAGGTCCTGGCTGCGGCCGCGAAAGAGGTTTTCCTCGATCGGCTCCAGGGTCAGCAAGTCCACCAGATCTTCCAATACTTGGCTCATAGAGCAACTCCTAAAATCTACGGGGCATTCCGGGCTGCCTATCCGTGCAGCGTGTCCAACCATTGGGCGCGGGTGATGCGATACAAAACATGATGGCGCAGCGGGTCATCGGCTGCGACCTTGGGGTGTTCAAAATCTGCCAGCGGATCGTAATGCATACCGATGGCCTGCATGACTTTTTGTGATGGCAGATTGGCTTCGGTGGTGAACGCGACGATTTCGTCCAACTGCAAACGGTCGAAACCACAGCGCAACGCCGTCCAGGCCGCCTCGCTGGCGTATCCCAGGCCCCAGTGCTCGCGGGCCAGGCGCCAGCCGATTTCCACCGCCGGGGTAAAGTCGGTTTCAAAGCTGACATTCGCCAGCCCGGTGAGGCCGATGAATTCACCCGTGTCCTTGCGCTGTAACGCCCACAGGCCAAAGCCGTATTCGGCGAAGTGGCCGCGAATCCGGCCGATCAAGGCGGCGCTTTCCAGGTGGCTCAACGTGGCCGGGAAATAGCGCATCACCTGCGGGTCGGCGCACATGCGTGCAAATTCCAGCAGGTCGCTGTCGCGCCATTGGCGCAGCACCAGGCGTGCACTTTCCAATTCAAGTATCGGCTCCATGGGTCCCCTCCCTTGCCATGTGCGTGAGTGTACCGCGCTGTTAAGATCCCTCGCAGGTTCCCGTCAGAAAATCCCATGCCTTTGCCATTGATCTACCACGATGACTACAGCCCCGAGTTCCCGGCGGAACATCGGTTCCCCATGGACAAATTCCGCCTGTTGCGCGACCACCTGGTGGACAGTGGCCTGACCGAGGACAGCCAATTGCTGCGCCCGCAACTGTGCCCAGCGCAGATTCTGGCCCTGGCCCATGACACGGGGTATATCGAACGCTACATGAGTGGCGAACTGTCCCGCGAAGACCAGCGCCGCCTCGGCCTGCCGTGGAACGAAGCCCTGGCCCGGCGCACCGTGCGTGCGGTCGGCGGCTCGATTCTCGCGGCAGAACAGGCGCTGGAACACGGCCTGGCGTGCCACCTGGCGGGCGGCACCCACCACGCCCATTACGATTACCCCGCGGGCTTTTGCATCTTCAATGACCTGGCGGTGATCAGCCATTACCTGCTGGCCAGCGGCCGGGTCAACCGCGTGCTGATCTTCGATTGCGACGTGCACCAAGGCGACGGCACCGCGCGCATCCTCCACGACACGCCGGATGCCATCACCGTGTCGCTGCACTGCGAAAAGAACTTCCCTGCACGCAAGGCCCAGAGCGACTGGGACATTCCGCTGCCCATGGGCATGGGCGATGCCGATTACCTCAAGGTGGTGGACGACGCGCTCAACTACCTGCTGCCGCTGTATCAACCGGACCTGGTGCTCTACGACGCCGGCGTCGATGTGCATAAGGACGACGCCCTCGGTTACCTCAAGCTGACAGACGCCGGCGTCGCCGCCCGCGACGAAAGCGTGATGCGCCACTGCCTGGGCCGCGATATTCCGGTGATGGGTGTGATCGGCGGCGGCTACAGCAAGGACCGCCCCGCCCTGGCCCGTCGCCACGGCATCCTGCACCACAGTGCGCAACGGGTGTGGACGTCATCAGGTTGTCACTGAATCGTGGGCGTTACCCACATTGCCTGTGGAACCACCTGTGGATAACTTGAGCGTAAGCCTCTGAAAGCGAGCAGCCGTAAGGCTTGTAGGAAAGTGTACGTTTTTTGATCAGGCAGCCACGCTGTCGTCGGGTAGAATACGCGGCCTATTCAAGCCACCAAAGCCCTGCCCATGCCCCAGACCTCACCTCACCACGTCACCCTGATCGGTGGCGGCCCTGCCGGGCTGATGGCTGCCGAAGTCCTGAGCCAAGCGGGCGTGCGCGTGGACCTGTACGACGGCATGCCCTCGGTGGGGCGCAAATTCCTGCTGGCCGGCGTGGGCGGCATGAACATCACCCACTCCGAGGCGTACCCGGCGTTTTTGTCGCGGTATGCCGAACGTGCGCCGCACATGGCGCCGCTGCTGCGTGGGTTTGGCGCCGAGGCGTTGTGCGAATGGATTCACGGCCTGGGCATCGAGACCTTCGTCGGCACCTCCGGCCGAGTATTCCCGACCGATATGAAAGCCGCCCCGCTGCTGCGCGCCTGGCTCAAGCGCCTGCGCGATCAAGGCGTGGTTATCCACACCCGGCATCGTTGGGTGGGGTGGAATGCAGAGGGTGGTTTACTTATCCACAGCCCGGACGGCGATAAAGTTGTCCACAGCGACGCCGTGCTGCTGGCGTTGGGCGGTGGCAGTTGGTCGCGCCTGGGTTCCGACGGTGCCTGGCTCAAGCTGCTGGAAGACAAAGGTGTGCCCTACGCCCCCTTGCAACCGAGCAACTGCGGCTTCGAGGTGTCGGCCTGGAGCGAATTGATGGTCAGCAAATTCGCCGGCGCGCCGCTGAAGAACGTTGCCATTGGGCTGGCGGATGACAAGCCTCGGCTGGGCGAATGCGTGGTCACGGCGACCGGTATCGAAGGCAGTTTGATCTATGCACTGTCGGCGCCGATTCGTGAGGCGATCAATCGCAACGGTTCGGCCACCGTGCATATCGACTTGCTGCCGAGCAAGCCGCTGGACAAGGTCCAGGCCGCCTTGGCCAAGCCGCGGGGTTCACGTTCGATGAGCAAGCATTTGCACAGTCAGTTGGGGTTGGAGGGGGTGAAGGCCGCGCTGTTGCGTGAGTTGGCACCGGCCGAGCACTTCAATGACCCGGTGCAACTGGCGGTGGATATCAAGGCCTTGCCGTTGACGCTGGTGAAGACACGGCCAATGGATGAGGCAATCAGTACGGCGGGCGGGGTGCCGTTTGAGGCGCTGGATGAGCGCTTGATGCTCAAGCAGTTGCCGGGGGTGTTTTGTGCGGGGGAGATGCTGGATTGGGAAGCGCCGACCGGGGGCTACCTACTGACAGGATGCTTTGCCAGCGGAAGGGCGGCTGGGCGGGGGATGTTGGAGTGGCTTAAGCGCTGAGATGTGTGGTGAATCCAGAGCCGGCATCGCAGGCAAGCCAGCTCCCACATTTTGATGTGTGAATACAGTCAAATGTGGGAGGGGCGGTGCGACGATTCGACTTGCCCCCGATGAGGCCATCAGCAGCGCCGAAAAATCACTTCTTCTTACGCGGCCCAGTATTGAACACCGGCACCTTGCGCACCGGCTTGATCGAAGGCTCCACCGGCGCCGCATCCCCGCTGTCCACCCACTTACCCAGGTTGCGCTTACCGCCACCCCCCGACGTTTTAGGCTTCTTCGGTTTTTTCGGCTTCTTCACCACCTGCCCACTGGCGTCGGTGTCCGGCACACGGTGCTCCGGTTCGAAGTCCGGCTCCATCTTGCGGGTCAGGGTCTGACGCGTGAGCATCTCGATCGCCGACAGCATGTTCACTTCATCGGCACACACCAGGGAAATCGCCTCGCCGGTGTTGCCCGCACGCCCGGTACGACCGATGCGGTGGATGTAATCCTCGGCCACGATCGGCAGGTCGAAGTTGACCACCAGCGGCAAATCTTCGATGTCCAGGCCACGGGCCGCCACGTCGGTGGCCACCAGGATCTGCACTTCGCTCGACTTGAAGCGGTCCAGCGCACGTTGGCGGGTGGCTTGTGGTTTGTCGCCGTGGATACCGTCGGCGTTGATGCCCAGGCCTTGCAACTTATCCACCAGCGCATCCACGCCGTTACGGGTCTTGGCGAACACCAGCACCTGCTTCCAGCGGCCTTTGCGCATCAAGTGCACAAACAGCTCCGGCTTGCGCTTCTTGTCCACCGGCACCACCCACTGCTTCACGGTGTTGGCGGCGACGTTGCGCGGGCTGACTTCGATGGTCAGCGGGTCGTTGAGCATCTGCCCGGCCAGCAGGCGGATCTCATCGGAAAAGGTCGCGGAGAATAGCAGGGTCTGGCGCTTTTTCGGCAACATGCGGTAGATGTTCGCCAGCTCTTCGGAGAAGCCCAGGTCGAGCATGCGGTCGGCTTCATCCAGCACCAGGGTTTGCAGCTGGTTGAGTTTCAGCGCGTTCTGGCGGAACAGGTCGATCAGGCGGCCAGGCGTGGCGACCAGAATATCGACACCTTTGCGCAGCTTCATCATCTGCGGGTTGATGCTCACGCCGCCGTACACCGCGTAGGTGGTGAGTGGCAGGTGTTGGGCGTACTCGGCGACGCTGGCATGAACCTGCTCGGCCAGCTCGCGGGTCGGGCACAGGATCAGCGCGCGCGCCGAGTTGGCGGCGACTTTCGGCCCTTCGGTGGTCAACAGTTGCAGCAGCGGCACGGCAAAACCGGCGGTCTTGCCAGTGCCGGTCTGGGCCGCGGCCATCAGGTCGCGACCGGCCAGCACCGCCGGAATGGCTTGCGCCTGCACCGGCGTCGGGGTCTGGTAGCCAAGCGTCTCAAGGGCGCGCAGCAAGGGTTCGATCAGGCCAAGGGTGGCGAAAGTCATGTATTTACCGTAGGAAAAATTCAGCGCAAGGGCGTAATGCGCCGCAGTTTACCTTATTTCCGGCTTGGGCTTTCGCCACTGGGGCAAGCTGATCAGCAGCACCGCGCTGATGATCACCAACATCGCCAAGGCTTCTTCCAGGCCGATGGTCTCGCCGATAAACACGATCCCCAGCAACACCGCCACTGCGGGGTTGACGTAGGCATAACTGGTCGCCGCTGCGGGGCGTACGTGCTTGAGCAGGTACATATAAGCGTTGAAGGCGATGATCGAGCCGAACACGGCCAGGTACGCCAGGGCCAGCCAGCCTTCCAGCGGCGGCATGGCTTGCAGGCGTTCGCCGGTGAGCGCGCTGGCGATCAACAGCGTCACGCCGGCCACCAGCATTTCCGCAGCGCTGGCCATGGCTCCCGGTGGCAACGGCAGGCGCCGACTCCACACCGAACCAAACGCCCACGACGCCGCAGCAAACAGCAGCAAAGCAGCACCCATCGGGCTCGATTGCAACGTGCTGCCCATATTGAGCATAGCGATGCCGATCATCCCCAAGATCACGCCCGCCCATTCCAGCCGGGTATTGCGCGCGCCCCAGAAATAACCGCACAACAACGTGAACAGCGGTACGGTCGCCACCGCCAGTGCCGCCACGCCGGACGACACGCCAGTGTGCTCGGCCACACTCACTGCGCCATTGCCGAAGGTCAGCAGCAAAATGCCAATCTTGGCCGCCGCCTTCCACTGCTCCCACGTCGGCGCCGGCGCTCCACGCCAGCGCAAAAACCCGTACATCGCCGCACCCGCCACCAGAAAACGAATCCCGCCCAGCATCAGCGGCGGCCAGTACTCCACGCCGATGCGAATCACCAAATAGGTGGACCCCCAAATCACATACAACGCAAAAAAGGCAGCGATCAACGGTAAGGGGAAGCGACGTGGGCCAGGCATTGGGTAGCTCTGCGGCATGAGATAGGAGGCTTATTCTAAAAAAGCAGGTCGTTAAACATAAGTTACAAAACCTGTTTAAAACGACGTTACACTTTTCAAAGCATGGTTATGAACGCTATAACCCGTGTTTTCGAAAGCCGCACGCAACTGGAGCCTTATCATGGACAAATACGACCGTATGCTCCTCAGCGCCCTGCTCGAAGACGGCCGCGCGTCCTACGCGCAATTGGCCCGCACGGTAAACCTCTCCGCCCCCGCCGTGGCCGAGCGCGTGGCCAAGCTGGAGGCCTGCGGCGTGATCACCGGGTATCAAGCCAAGGTGGACTTATCGAAAGTGGGTTTGCCGATTCAGTGCGTGATTGAACTGCGACTGACCAATCATGGGAGCCAGAAGGTTTATGACGCATTGGCGCAAATCCCTGAGCTGACGGAATGCCATCGGGTGACCGGTGACCCGTGCGTGATCATGCAGGCGGCGGTGGGCTCGATGCCGGAGTTGGAGAATCTAATCAACCGGATCGCGAAGTTCGGGTTCAGCAAGACGTCGATCATTTTGTCGAGCGCGATAGAGCGACGGGTGCCGTTGGGGCAGTTGGAGGGCATTGGGAAAAATGGTGGCTGAACCGCCGCCATCGCGGGCAAGCCCGGCGCCCACATTTGAAATGCATTCCAACTGTGGGAGCTGGCTTGCCTGCGATGACGTCAGTTGCATCAAAGCAGATTTGAGCGCTCAACAATCAAATCGACAATCTGCTTTATCGTGGTGATGTGGTCCCAATCCGCCTGAGTGGCGTGTAGATTGAACTGCCATTTGATCTGCATGACAAAGCAGGTCAGATCGTCATCAATGATCTTAAAGTCGTGAATAAAATCCGTTTGTTCCGACACCTGGCTTCGGTCGATGAAGCCGATGATGTCGACAAACAACTGCAAGACCCTTTCGCTGATCTCTGCTCTGGTCGGACTACCTTCCATTTTTTGCCTCATAGGCACACTTACTAATACTGATTAGATCAAAGATAGCCAGCCCCGCCGCCACGAAGGGAATGCCTCGCCCGATAATGCCAAATATCCGGACAGTACCAAACGTTGCCTTCGCCACCCTCGCCATTGTGGGCTGTCTGATCAGCGTGCGAGGGAAAAAGCGCATGCCAATGAGACTGGCCAGGTTTGTCGTCCTGCTGGAACCTACGTGAACCCAAGTACCCACGGCTATTTTGCTGATCGGTATTCCCGCCGATGCGGTAATAAATGTTGCAGCAGTCAACCCGTAGTGCTCTTGAGTACATTTCCAGAGGTCCTCGACCGTGGTGTTTGGAACCCTAGAATCGACATGCACGGGTCTGAGTAATTGATAGCTGCCGCTGCTGCTAACGCCTGGGGGATTTGGCAACGCCATGATCGCCGGACAACTTGTCATCGTGTTGCCCAAATGAAACGCCATGCTTGACGTTGAACCTAGGTCAACGCCACTCAAATCGAGCTCAAACTTGCTTCTCATGATTGCTGTATGAAGATCGCTTTCCTGCACGTCTGTAATCCCTGTACGTAAATGGCAGGCGGGATGGTAGGTCGCAGCAAGAGTTGATAGGTGGATGAAGAGGAAAAACAGAAGGGTCCTAGGCAGTGACAGGATTCAGCCTACTGCCCATTCAGAAACGGACCGCCAGAAGCTGAATTTTCAATGGCCAGCAAGACCCATCTCTTTCATTTGAAGGACGTTTCCGAGAGAATCCCACGGCCTTGTTTCCGTTGGATCAGGTAGCTAGTCTCGCTCAGTCATCGAATGTTCGGTGACCGGACGTGCAAGTCCGACGGCAAGCAGAATCCACAAATCAACCTACAGCTTAATGCCCAGCTTGATGCTTGGCGTTCGCCCGTTATGGCGGCTGTGCGTGGGAGACCTTCGGGTCTGCTGGGTTTAGCTCCTTGCCCCGGTCTTGCACACCTACGTACAGTTGCCACCCTCATTCGCGTGCAAGCGAGGGGTGTCGACTTCTTCCCAGCAAGGAGTGTTCACCATGGTCAAAGTAACCCCCGATCCACCATGCTTCCTCAGCGAAGATGCCCTGCTCAACCGCCGAGCCATCGACTACTACCTCAAAGCCTGCGCCCCGGACGCACCTCATTTCGCCCTGAACGACAACCTGAGTTTCGAAGACGCCCTCGCCCATGCGGCGGATTTGCTGCATTGCGCGGTGGAGACGGCGCCTTCATCGAATGAGGCGATGAAGGCGCAGCAGCGGGCGGTGATGCATTTGGTGGGGATGGCAAAGGGAGTGGTGGATCGTGCGCTGGAGTGTATGCAGCCTTAATGAACACTGCATAACCCATGTGGGAGGGGGCTTGCCCCCGATGGCAGTGTGTCAGCCAATACATCTCTAGCTGACAGACCGCTATCGGGGGCAAGCCCCCTCCCACATTTTGAGTTCCACATTTAGAGCGTCAGTGTTCTGGGGATTGTGGCAGGCTCAGAACCCGCGATGCTTCTTCAGGTGTTCATTGATCTTCGCCGCCGGCACTTTCTGCAAGGTGCACAGCAGCTCATGGGACAGTTCGCGCAAGCCGTGCGTACGGCGCAGCTCCTGGGCCAGATGGGCGGTGAGGTTGGCCGCCATTTCCGCATCCGCCATCGCCCGGTGAGCCTTACCCGTGTGGGGCAGTTGCGCGTAGGCGTTGAGGGTGCCGAGCTTGTGGTTGGGCGCGGCCGGCATGAGGCGGCGGGCCAGTAGCAAAGAGCAGGCGAATTTTTGCAGGCGGGTGCGGCGGATCAGGCCCAGTTCGTAGTCCCAGAATTTCTGGTCGAACGCGGCGTTGTGCGCCATCAGTGGCGTGGTGCCGACGAATTCGTTGACTTCGTTCATCACCCGCTCGGCCGGTGGCGCGCTGCGCAGCATGGCGTTGCTGATGCCGGTGAGTTGTTCGATAAAGCCCGGCACGCGCACGCCGGCGTTCATCAAGCTCTGGTAGCGGTCCACGATCTGGCCACGCTCAAGGATGACCACGGCGATCTCCGTGGCCCGGCAATGACTGTTCGGCGTAATACCGGTGGTTTCAAAGTCGATGACCGCTATACGTTCCAAACCTGTTCCCACTCCGTCTAACTGTTTATTAAGCCGCCGTGCACTATTTGAGCAGCAGCGCGCCTTCGATCGGCACGTAGCGGCTGGCCGCGCGTATCAGCGAGTTGGCCGTCAGCCCCGGTACGCCGTAGGCCACCGCTTCGACGCCATGCTTATTGATGATGCGGTCGAGCAGCATGTCGAAATCACCGTCGCCGGAAGCCAGCACGATTTCGTCGACGTGGTCGGCGGCGTCCATGATGTCGATGGTGATGCCCACGTCCCAGTCGCCCTTGGCCGAACCGTCGCTGCGCTGGATGTAGGGCTTGAGTTTTACCGTAAAGCCCAGGTTGCGCAGGATCTGCTGGAATTGCTGCTGCTTGCTGTCGCCACGGTCGATGGCATACGCGTACGCCTCGACGATCTGCCCGCGCGAGCTGATATCAGCCCACAAAGCGGCGTAGTTGAAGTGGCAACCATAGGCCTGGCGGACGGTGTAATAGAGGTTCTGAACATCGGCGAACACTGCAATTTTCTTCACCGCACTTCCTCATGACAGCCAGGCGCCAGGGCCCGGAAAGGGTGCCAGTATGCCAGCCGCGAGTGAGTTGCCGGGAAAAATCAGACCGGGGCGACGAAGCGCCCCGGCCAAGATGCGTCAGACGAAGGAATCGTCATCGCCGAAAGAGGAAGAGTCGTCGGAATAATCGCTGTCGGCGAAGCTGTCCGAGTTGTTGCTGCCCCAACTGTCGTTACCGGCAAACTTCTGGTCATCATTGCCCCAGTTGCCGTTGTCACTGGCAGGCGCCGGCTCTTCGCGGATGATTTCTTCCACCACTTGCGGTTGTTGCGAGTTGTGGTTGAACAGGCTGCTGATACCTTCGGCCAGCAACACACCACCGGCCACGCCGGCAGCGGTTTTCATTGCGCCGCCGAGGAAACCGCTGCCCACTGGCGCTGCGGCAGGCGCCTGTTGCGGCTGCTGATAATTCTGCTGCGGCGCCGGCTGGCCAAAGGACGGCCGTGCCGGTTCACGCCAGCCACCGCCGGAGGACGTCGGCGCATTTTGGGCGGGTTGCGGGTCACGGGAACCGCCACCGCCAAAGATGCTCGACAAGAACCCACCGCCACTCGAAGGCGCAGGTTGTGCTGATTTAGCCCGTTGCAGCTCATCCTGCAATTGCTGGATCTGCTGCGCCTGCTGTTTATTCTGCGCGTCGAGACTCTTGAGCGCGTGTTCCTGCACCAAAATCGACTGGGTCATGTAGTACCCAGCGGCCGGTTGGCGAGTCATGTGCTCCTTGATCCGCGCTTCAGCCTGGGCGTCGCGGGGGGCTGAGTCCGTTTCGGCTTGCTGCAACCGTGAAAACAGTCCATCGATCAGGGTTTGCTCTTCGCTGTTCATGGCGACCTCGTTAGATTGCCGGTAGAAATCGTGGTGTCGCCTTTAATCAGGCGCCGTCCTAGTTATGGGGGTGTTACGAGTTGTTTCAATGGTCTTTACTCAAGGTTTACGTTTGCTTACCGCCAGTGATGATCGGTTAAAGTGTTGCCCTTGCTTTCAGGCCTGCGATGAACTTGATGAATCCGTTAGACGTATTGCGCGACTCTTTCCGCTTCACCCAACGCAACCTGGGCGCCATCGTCCAGCTGTGCTTGCCGTTGGTGATTTTCGAAGCCCTGCTGCAACAGGTGCTCAACCACGTGGTGGGCCCGGATGCGTTCCCCGGCTACAGCGTGGTGGTGGGGTTGCTGGTGTACCCGCTGTACACCGGCGCGCTGATCCTGTTTCTGGATGCTCGCACACGGGGCGAGTCGCCGCGCACTAAAGATATATGGGCCATGTCCCTCACCCTGTGGCCGCGCTTCGCCCTGCTGACGGCCATGAGCACGCTGCTGATCCTGTTGGGGCTGTCGCTGTACTTCCTGCCGGGCCTGTGGCTGATGGTGGTGCTGGCCTTTGCCGAGTACCTGCTGGTGCTGCGCGGCATGCCGGCGCTGGAAGCGATGAAGGAAAGCTTCCGCCTGAGCCGTGGGCATTTCTGGATGATCCTGGTGTGCCTGCTGTGTGTGATGACCCCCTTGTGGCTGCTCAAGGGCGCCAGTGTTGCGGCGTATCCCGAGCCTGCGCCGCTGCTGGGACTGTTGCTGGACAGCGCCCACAGCTTCCTGCAATTGTTTACCAGCGTGGTGCTGTTTCGTTTATTCATGCTGATCGGTGGCGATGCAGACGCACGGTGATATGCTCCGTGCCACTCCTGAAACGCTATAAGCCGAGCCGATGACCCGTTTATTGCGCATCACCCTGCTGGGCCTGTTGATCATCACAGGCCTGCTCGCCACCCTGATCTACAGCCTCACCTGGCGCCCCGAGCCGAAGGAAACCCTGCCGGTGAGCTGCGTTGCACCGCGTGCGCCCACGCTGCTGCCGGGGCAGGCGCTCAAAGTCATGACCTGGAACGTCCAATACCTGGCCGGCAAGAACTACGTGTTCTGGTACGACACCGCCGACGGCAGTGGCCCGGACGACCGTCCCACCGTGGAAGACATGGCCGCCAGCCTCGACGAAGTGGCACGGGTGATTCGCGATGAACAACCCGACATCCTGCTGCTGCAGGAACTCGACGAAAACGCCAAGCCCTCCCATTACCAGGACCAGCTTGCCCTGCTGCAAGAGCGCCTGGTCGACCTCTACCCCTGCAGCGTCCAGGCCTTCGACTGGAAGGCCGACTTTGTTCCCGACTGGCATATCTTCGGCAGCGTCGGTCGCAAGCTGGCGACACTGAGCCGCTACCAGATCGAGCACGCCGAACGCCTGCAACTGCCGGCGCCCGAAGCCAATATCATCAGCCGCCAGTTCCAACCCAAGCCCGCCCTGCTGTTGACCTACCTGCCGCTGAGCGACGGTGGCCAACTGGCCGTGCTCAATACCCGCCTGGACGGTGATAGCCCTGGGCGCAGTGCGGTGCAGGAACAAGTAAAAACCACGGTCAAGCTGCTGGATAAATTCGAAGGCCGTGGCACGCCCTGGCTGATCGGTGGCGATTTCAACCTGCTGCCCCTGGGGCAATTCCTGCGCCTGGACGCCGGCAAACGCGGGCAGTATTCGCCGGACAGCGAGCTGCATTTGCTGTGGGACAAGTACCCGATGATCCCGAGTAATAGCCAATCCAGCGGGATTGACCGTGAGAAATGGTTGACCCACTTCCCCAACGACCCGAGCGTGGACGGGCCCGACCGCACGCTGGACTACCTGTTCTACAGCCCGCGGATCAAGCGGGTGGAGGCGAAGGTGCGCCAGGAGGATACGTTGCGTATTTCCAACCATCTTCCGGTGATTGCCCGCTTCCTGCTGCCCGCCGCGCCATAACCAACACCGCAAAACCCATGTGGGAGGGGGCTTGCCCCCTCCCATATTTGGACCTGTGGCGTTACGACTTGCGAGGTTTTATCCGCGCGGTCGCTTCAGCCACCAACGGATCATCCGGCCAATAGTGCTTCGGGTACCGCCCCTTCAAATCCTTCTTCACCTCGGCGTAGGTACTGCGCCAGAAGTTCGCCAGGTCCTGCGTCACCTGCACCGGCCGACGCGCCGGGGACAGCAGGTGCAGCTTCACCACCTGGCGTCCGCCGGCAATGCGGGGTGTATCCGCCAGCCCGAACAATTCCTGCAAACGCACCGCCAGAATCGGCGGCTGCTCGCTGTAGTCCAGCCGCACCGACGAACCCGACGGCACTTTCACGTGCTGCGGCGCCAGTTCGTCCAGGCGCTGGGGCAACGGCCAGGGCAGCAGGTTGTGCAGGAAGCTGGAGATATCCAGACTGGCGAAGTGGCTCAGCCGCGAGACTTTGCCCAGGTAGGGCATCAGCCAGTGCTCGAGGCTGGCGAGCAACGCCTTGTCGCTGATGTCGGGCCATTCGCTGGTTTTACCGGCGTCCAGCTGGCGCAGCAGCATGACGCGGGCCTGCCACTGGCGCAGCTCCGGCGTCCACGGCAGCAGCTCCAGGCCTTTGCGGCGCACCAGGTTGACCAGCGCCTGGCTGCGTGCGGATTCGTCGAGACCGGTCAACGGCTCACGGCTGAGCACCAATTCGCCGACTTTGCGTTGGCGTTCGGCGCGCAGCACGCCTTCGCGTTCATCCCAGTCCAACTGGTCGACGTTGCACACTTGTTCGGCGAGCACCGTGTCGAACAGCATCGGGTCAAAATCCGCCGCCAGGTAGATGCGTTCTTCACGCTGGCCCTGGCGACTGCCCAGGTCGGCGATGACCAGCCAGGGTTGCTTCATCAGGCTGTCAGCCTCGGCGAACACTGCAGCGCGGCCGTTGGCCAGGCGGTATTCGGCACCACCGGGGCGCCGTTGCTGGGCGACACGGTCCGGGTAGGCCAGGGCCAGCAAGGCACCGAGCCAGCGCGGGTGATCGGGGTCGGCAACGGGTTGAGCCGCCTGGCCTCTTAAGTAGCCACGATATTGTCGCGCCAGTTGCTTGGCCCGCTGCACGCCGCCTTGGCTGCCGCGGGCGCGCTCCTCGCCGGACAGAAGCGCCAGCCGACTGTGCAAATCCGCACCGCCACCGCGCAAGATATCGCGCTCTCCCAGCAAGGCGGCCACGTCGCATGCCGTCGCCGCCAACCCGAGATCTTGCCCGCGCAGCAACAAATGGGCGATACGCGGATGGGCCGGCAGCTCGGCCATCTTCTGCCCATGGGCGGTGAGCGTGTCGTCATTCAAGGCGCCGAGGCGCTGCAACAAATCCTGAGCCTGGGCATACGCAGCAGTCGGCGGCACATCCAGCCATACCAACTGCGCAGGCGTGACGCCCCAGCGCGCCAACTGCAGCGCCAGGCCGGCCAGGTCGGCCGCCAGAATTTCCGCACTGCCGTACGCAGCCAACCCTTCATGCTGGTCCTCGGACCACAAGCGATAACACACCCCAGGTTCCAGGCGCCCTGCCCGGCCGGCGCGCTGGGTGGCGCTGGCGCGGGAGATACGTTGGGTGTCGAGGCGGGTCATGCCGCTGCCGGGGTCGAAACGCGGCACCCGCGCCAACCCGGCATCGATCACCACGCGCACGCCGTTGATGGTCAGGCTGGTCTCGGCGATGTTGGTCGCCAGCACGACTTTGCGTTTGCCCGCGGGCGCCGGGTCGATGGCCGCGCGCTGGGCGTTGAGGTCGAGCTCGCCATGCAACGGGCACAGCAGCACATCGGTGCGATCGCCCAAGGCATCGGCCAACTGCTGGTTGACCCGGCGAATCTCCGCCTGCCCCGGCAAGAACACCAGCACGCTGCCGGTTTCGTCATGCAGGGCTTCGAGGATCGTTTGCACCACACGCGGCTCGATGAATTCACCCGGCTGGTACGGCCGCCCCCAGCGCATCTGCACCGGGAACATACGCCCTTCGCTGCGCAGGATCGGCGCGTCATCCAGCAGGCTGGCCAGGCGTTCGCCTTCGAGGGTGGCGGACATCAGCAGGATTTTCAGCGGTTGCTCATCGCGAAACAGCTCGCGGCCGCTCAGGCTCAGGGCCAGCGCCAGGTCGGCATCAAGGCTGCGTTCGTGGAACTCATCGAAGATCAGCAGGCCCACGCCGTCCAGCGCCGGGTCGTCCTGCAGGCGGCGGGTGAGGATGCCTTCGGTGACCACTTCGATGCGGGTGTTGGGGCCGACTTTGCTGTCCAGGCGGATGCGATAGCCGACGGTTTCACCGACCTTCTCGCCCAACTCGCTGGCCAAGCGTTCGGCCGCCGCACGGGCGGCGAGACGACGGGGTTCGAGCATCAGGATGGTCTGCCCGGCCAGCCATGGCTCATTCAACAACGCCAACGGCACACGGGTGGTTTTACCGGCGCCGGGCGGCGCTTCCAGCACGGCCTCATGGCGAATCGCCAAGGCGTCACGCAGGGCGGGTAAAACATCATCAATCGGCAACGAATTCATACTGGCTCCAAAGCAGAGCGGCGAGTATAACGGCGAACTGCCGAGTGCCGACGATGGTCTCAAGGCCATTGCCATAAGACCGTTGCTATATAGTCCCGTATCAACCGTGTTCAGGAGAGTTTCCATGCGTATCGCTTCCCGTGTCATCGGCGGTGTCCTCGCCTTCACCCTGCTGAGCCAACTGACGGCTTGCGGCTCGATTTTCTACCCCGACCGCCGTGGCCAGATCGACGGCAAGATCGACCCGACCATTGCCGTGCTCGATGCCGTGGGCCTGCTGTTTTATGTGATCCCTGGCCTGATCGCGTTTGGCGTGGACTTCGCCACCGGCGCAATTTATTTCGAACCGGGCAAGACCGCCCAGGTCGACCCGCAAAAACTCCACGAAGCCATTGGCGCCGATGGCAAGGTCGACAACGCCAAACTGCAAAGCATCATCCAGAAAGAAACCGGCCGCACCCTGCCGCTCGACGACCCGCGCATGATCCAGTTCAAGGGCAGCGTGCAACAGCTCGCCAGCCTGGGCCTGCAACCCGCCGCTTAAGGACCGTCTATGACCATCAGCCCCGAACACGCCAGGCTCCTGCGCCTGGCCACCCGCGCGTCGGTGGGCGTGGCCTGTGCACTGATTATCACCAAGGCCATCGCCTGGTGGCTCAGCGGCTCGGTGAGCATGCTCGCCGGCTTGACCGACTCCCTGCTGGACGGCGTGACTTCGCTGCTGAACCTGGTCGCGGTGCATTACGCCCTGCGCCCGGCCGATGACGATCACCGTTACGGGCATGGCAAGGCCGAGTCGCTGTCGGGCATGGCCCAGGCGCTGTTTATCGGCGGCAGTGCGGTATTGATCGCGTTCCAGGCCTACGAGCGCCTGCAACATCCAGAGCCGGTGGGCGCGCCGTGGTTAAGCATTGGCGTGATCATCTTTTCCCTGGTACTGACGGTGGCGCTGTTGATGCTGCAACACCGGGTGATCCGCGAAACCGGCTCCAACGCCGTGCGTGCGGACTCGCTGCACTACCGCTCCGACTTGATGCTCAACGGCAGCATTCTCGTGGCACTGGTGCTGGCGGGCATGGGCTTTCATCAAGTCGACGCCTGGTTTGGCCTGGGCATCGCCGCCTACATTTTGTGGAGCGCGATCCAGATCGCCCGGGAAAGCTTTGCGGTGCTGATGGATGAAGAGCTGCCGCCGGACGTCAGCCAGCACATGCTGGAACTGGCCCGTGGCGTACCGGGGGTGTTGGGTGCGCATGATTTGCGCACGCGGATTTCCGGCAGCCACTGGTTTGTGCAACTGCACCTGGAACTGCCGGGAGAATTGACGCTGTCAGTGGCCCATGGCATCAGCGACCAGGCTGCCGATGCCATTCACAAAGCCTACCCGCGCGCCGAAGTGCTGGTGCACGCCGACCCGCGGGAAGTGGTCACGGGCAATAAAACCTAGTACTGCACCTGATAACCACGACTGCTCAGGCAGTTGCCCTGGGCCTGGCGGTAGGTTTGCACCACCGCCGGGTCGGGGGCGTAGGTCACTTGCTGCGGGTCGAAACCACTTTGCTGCACCGCCCAGCGATAACAGTCATAACCGTCCTGCTGCACCTGGGCCGGTGACTGGCCGTTGGCGGGATACGCCACCACGTCATAGCCATTACCTTGCGGCGTAGGCTGCGGCGACGGCACGGCGGTCGGCGGTTGCACCACCACGTACTGCTGGGAGCTGCTTTCGTAGGTGTAGTAAGAGCCCGCGGCGAGGAAGAACAGCGCACTGCCTATCCACACTTCACGCGCATAGTCCGGCAGGGAATGCACGCGGATGCCATACGGTGGTGTCACCACCACATAACGTGGGCCTTGCGGGCGGTACCAGTAGCCGCCGGAGTAGAAGTAATCCTGGCCACGGTAAGGCACGCGGTAATTGTGATCGGGGAAGCGGTCGACCACGTAGCCGGGGCGATGTTGGGGGCCTGGGCCCCAGCCATTGCCGTGCCCGTCGGGGCGGCCTGGCCAGCGGTTGTCACCGGGGCGAGAGCCTGGGCCACCGGCTTCCCAGTGCGGGTTGCCATCATTGCGTCGAGGGATGTCGCGGTAATAACCCTGGCGGGGTTCCTGGGTCTGGCGCACGGTGTCGGGGCGACTCTGGATCGGCAGGTTATTCGCCGGTTGCGGTTGCGGCGGTTGCACCGGTCGCCCCTGCTCATTGCCTTGGGGGCGCCCCTGCCATTGGCCACCACCGTTCTGGCCACCGCGATCAAAATGCTGATTCTGTGGGCGCGGCTGATTGTTTTCGGGCCGTGCCTGAGTGTTTTCCGGCCGTTGCGGGGCATTTTGCGGGCGCGGTGGGTTGTTCTGCGGACGCGGCTGTTCATTTCCACCAGGCCGACCGCCCTCCGGTCCTCTTTCATGCTGACCACCGCCGTCACCGCGCGGTGCGTTGTCACGCTCGTCGGCGACTGCCTGGGCGCCAACGGTGACCATCAGCAAACCTACACCTGCCAAACGCCAGATGCGCTTCATGCTATTCCTCACTGCGGATTAGGGCCTGTCCATGAGACTGGAAAAGCCAGGCCCGGTTCTCGCACAGGTTATCAGCAGGCAAAAGAAAAGGGGTGACCCGTCGGCCACCCCTTGAGAACTTCGTCCTGGCTCAACGCTTTTGACGTTGGCTCACCTCACGCCGTCTTGTGGACAGTGTGCAGCCTGGAGGCCGGCTCAACCCTGCTGGGGTGGCGGCCGCAGCAGGCCTGATTGGGCGAGCTGCTGTGGACTGTTGTCCAGGCGGTGATTCTGTTGATAAAGATACCCGCCTGCGCCCGACAGATGATTGCGAAGATTGCGTCAATAAACAGTGCTTGCGCAATTTTTAACCCTTCATGGATAATTCACCGCAATAGTTACGACAAAGGCCATCCCAATGAGCAAGCTTGACCGATACGACCTGAGTATTTTGGCGGAATTGCAGCGCGACGCGAGGATCTCCAACCAAGAGTTGGCCGAACGCATCGGCTTGTCGCCGTCGCCGTGCTCGCGCCGGGTCAAGCAGTTGGAGGACGACGGCTACATCTCCCGTCAGGTCGCCTTGCTCGACCGCAAGATGCTCGGGCTGAGCCTGACGGCTTACGTGCTGATCGGCATGGACCGCCACACCCCCGAGCGCTTCGAGAATTTTGAAGCAGCGATCCGCACCCTGCCGCAGGTGCTGGAGTGCAGTTTGGTGACGGGGATGGATGCTGACTATCAGTTGAAAGTGGTGGTGCCGGACATGGATCACTACCAGAAACTGCTGCTGGGGCATTTGACCCGCATTGAAGGCGTGACCAGCGTGCGTTCCAGCTTTGTGCTCAATCAGGTATTGAACAGCACCGAACTGCCCCTGACCCACCTGCGCACTTAAGATCGGTGAAGGTCAAATGTGGGAGGGGGCTTGCCCCCGATGGCTGAGTGTCAGTCAGTTATTTATCAACTGACCCACCGCTATCGGGGGCAAGCCCCCTCCCACATTTGGATTGCACTTCGATCCAGGTCAATGTTGCGTCGGTAACGCTGCCGTATACTTCCCGCCTGCCCTGTCGGAAAAATACCCCATGAACAACATCGACCCCGCCCTCTTCGAAGAATGGATGATGACCGGCCTGGTCACGATCTTGATCATTTTTATGGGCTTTATCGTTTGGGACCTGGCGAAGAAGTCCAAGGCTGGGCGCTTTGGCTCGTTCATCCTGTTCTTCGTACTGGGCCTGGGCGTGGCCGCGTTCATCATCAAGAGCGTGGTGATCGGCCTGATCGAGTCCGGCGCTTTATAAGCGCGCCGGCACTTCTTTCCATTGGCCCTGATCCAGGCCATCGATTGTCCAATCGCCAATTCGTACACGCACCAGGCGTAAAGTGGGCAGGCCCACGGCCGCCGTCATACGCCGCACCTGGCGGTTACGTCCTTCACGAATCACCAATTCCAACCAATGGGTCGGCACGCTTTTGCGAAAGCGCACGGGCGGGTTACGTGGCCATAACGCCGGTTCTTCCAATAGCCGCGCTTCGGCGGGCAAGGTCTTGCCGTCGTTGAGCGCTACGCCGTCGCGCAAGCGTTGCAGCTGCTCTTCGGTGGGCTCGCCTTCCACTTGCACCCAGTAGGTTTTCGCCAGTTTGTGCTTGGGGTCGGCAATCCGCGCTTGCAACTGGCCGTCATTGGTCAGCAGCAACAGGCCTTCGCTGTCACGGTCCAGGCGGCCCGCCGGGTAGATACCGGGGATGTCGATAAAATCCTTGAGGGTCGCGCGCCCGCCTTCGTCGCTGAACTGGGTCAGCACATCGAACGGCTTATTGAACAGGATCAACTTCGGCTCGGCCGGTGGTGCCTTGGCGACACGCCGCGCAGCGGAATACGGGGGTTTCACACCAGGGCGGCGTGAATCGGGACGGGAAGGACGGGACATGGCAAAGGAACATCTAACGGTCAGGACCGACAATGCTAGTGGCCTGACCGTTAAATAACCATCCCAACCGCTTAGCGGAACGGCGGTTCGTCGAAGCTGCGCAGTTTGCGCGAGTGCAGCGAGTTAAGTTCGGTACGCAGCAAATCCACGGCCTCAATGCCGATCTTCAAGTGCTGGCTCACCGCACGTTCATAGAACGCGTTAGCCGAACCCGGCAGCTTGATTTCGCTGTGCAGCGGTTTGTCCGACACACACAGCAACGTGCCGTACGGCACCCGCAGGCGATAACCCTGGGCCGCGATGGTGCCGCTTTCCATGTCCACGGCGACGGCGCGGGACAGGTTGATCAGCGGGCGCTCCTGGGCCCAGCGCAGTTCCCAGTTACGGTCGTCGTAGGTCAACACGGTGCCGGTGCGCAGGCGTTTTTTCAGCTCTTCGCCTTTTTCGCCAGTGACATTGGCCGCCGCTTGCTGCAAGGCCATCTGCACTTCGGCCAAGGCCGGGATCGGGATATTCGGCGGCACCACCCGGTCGAGAATCCCGTCGCGGCGCATGTAGGCGTGGGCCAGTACGTAATCGCCGATGGTCTGGGATTGGCGCAGTCCGCCGCAGTGGCCGATCATCAGCCAGCAATGCGGGCGCAGCACCGCCAGGTGGTCGGTGATGTTCTTGGCGTTGGACGGGCCGACGCCGATATTCACCAGGGTCACACCGTGGCCATCAGTGGCTTGCAGGTGATAGGCCGGCATCTGGTAACGGTGCCACACCACGCCTGCGGCAATCGCCGACGCTTCGCCGTGGTCCATGGACTTGTCGATCACCACGTTGCCCGGCAGCACCATGCGGATAAAGCGCGGGTCGCTGCGCAGTTGCTCCAGGCCATGCAGGATGAACTGGTCGACATAACGGTGGTAGTTGGTCAGCAGGATCCACGGCTGTACATGGCGCCAGTCACTGCCGGTGTAATGCACCAGGCGACGCAACGAGAAATCCACGCGGGCAGCATCGAACAGCGCCAGCGGCAGCGGGTCGGTGTTTTCCCAATCGTAGAGGCCATCGGCGATGCCATCGGTGGCGGCCGACAGGTCGGTGCTGGGGAACACGCGCGCCAGGGTCGCAGCGGTCACGCCGGAGCCGGCCAGTTCGTCGCCCTGCTCCACCACGTACGGGTACGGGATGTTCTGCTGGCTGACGCCGACTTCCACCGTCACGGTGAAGTCGTGCATCAGCGGCACCAGTTGTTCCAGCAGGTACTTACGAAACGCTGCAGGATGGGTGACGGTGACGCTGTAGGTCCCCGGCAATTGGACCTTGGCATAGGCGCGGGTGGTCTGAGGGACTTCGCCGTGGCAGTGGTAGGTCAGGCGCAGTTCCGGGTAGCGAAACAGCGCACGTTGTGCGGCGTCGGGCTCGACGCGGTCTTTGAGGTATTGCTTGAGGGCTTGATTGAGCGCGCCGGTAGCACGCTCATGCAGAGCCGCCAGCCGATCGACGGCCTCTTCGGCGGTTTGAACGACAACAAAAGCTTCGGTCACGGTAAGCATCCTGTGTTCTGACTTGCAGGCCTTTATCTTGCCTGTATCCCGGCCGCACCGAAACACCAGAGTTGGAATGCAGTAAATGTGGGAGGGGGCTTGCCCCCGATAGCTGACGGTCAGCCAACACCTCTGTCGCTGACAAACCGCTATCGGGGGCAAGCCCCCTCCCACATTTTGACCGCGTTTACATAGATGAATGCGGGCTTGAGCGAGCGACGATGGCGTCGACGTCAACGCCTCGCGGCAACGTGCCATACACCCGGCCGGACGACTCGCCCAACCGACTGGCGATAAACCCATCACTCACCGCCGCAATCCCCGCCTCGAGCAGCAACTTGGCCTGCAACGCCACGGCAATGTCCTCGGTGAGCTGCCGCGCGCGGTATTGGATGTCCTGGGTGTCCATGAACGCCGACTTCAGCTGTTCGATATGCCGCGCCAACAGCCGGTCGCCATGCCCATCCCCCAACTCCACAAACAGCGCCTCCAACACACCCGGCTCTTTCGACAACGCCCGCAGCACGTCCAGGCACTGCACATTGCCGGAACCTTCCCACGTCGAATTCACCGGCGCCTCACGGTACAGACGCGGCAGGATGCTGTCCTCGACATACCCGGCACCGCCCATGCACTCGGCGGCTTCGTTGATCATCGCCGGGGCGCGCTTGCAGATCCAATACTTGCCCACCGCTGTCACCAGACGGGAAAACTTGGCTTCCTGCTCATCACCCAGGTGATCCAGCGCCCGGCCCATGCGCAGGCTCAAGGCCAGTGCGGCTTCGCTTTCCAGCGCCAGGTCGGCCAGCACGTTCTGCATCAGCGGTTGCTCGCTGAGCACGCGGCCACCCACGGAACGATGGGCACAATGATGGCTGGCCTGGGTCAGCGCCTGGCGCATCAGGGCGCTGGAGCCGACCATGCAATCAAAGCGGGTCATGGCGACCATCTCGATGATGGTCGGCACGCCACGACCTTCCTCGCCGATCATCCAGGCCAGGGCGCCACGGAACTCCACTTCGCTGGAGGCATTGGAGCAGTTGCCGAGCTTGTTTTTCAGGCGCTGGATATAGAACTCGTTGCGCGTGTCATCCGGGCGGTGCCGGGGCAGCAGGAAACAGGTGAGGCCCTTGTCGGTCTGGGCCAGCGTCAGGAAGGCATCGCACATCGGTGCCGAGCAGAACCACTTGTGGCCCACCAGTTCATACGCCTGGCCGGGGCCGCCCGCGCCTACGGGGTAAGCGCGGGTGGTGTTGGCGCGCACGTCGGTACCGCCTTGTTTCTCGGTCATGGCCATTCCGATGGTGGCACCGGCCTTATGGGCGATGCCGACGTTGCGCGGGTCATAGTCGGTGCTGAGAATCTTCGGCAGCCAGGTCTTGGCAAGGTCAGGTTGCAGGCGCAGGGCCGGCACGCAGGCGAAGGTCATGGTCAGCGGGCAGCCGGTGCCCGCTTCGGCCTGGCTGTGCAGGTAGGTCATGGCGGCGCGGGCTACATGGGCGCCGGACTGCGGATGAGCCCACGGCAGCGACGGCAGGCCGTGCTCGACGGCCGTGCGCATCAGCTCGTGGTAAGCCGGGTGAAACTCCACCAGGTCGATGCGATGGCCATAACGGTCGTGGCTGCTGAACACCGGTTTGTTCTGGTTCGCCAGGAATCCGGCCTCCATCAGCGGCCCGCCGGCCAACGCACCGTACGCATCAATGCGCGCGTGTGCCCAGCCGGCGCCAAAGCGGCGCGACCATTCCTGCAGGGGCAAATCGATGCGGTACAGGTTGGTGCCGTCCAGGGACGGGGGCTGGTTGGTGACGTCGTGGGTTTCGGCGAACTGATGCAGGTTCATGACGGGCCTCCTGGAAAAGGCCACGTTTATTTGAGGCCTGAATTTCAGTTAAGCACCGTCATACGCCTTAAAACAGTGGCATACCCGCCGAATGTCCGGCGCTTTCGCCCTCTACCGTGCCCAGTAACCGCCGCGCCAACACCGCCTGCAAGGCCTCGAAACGTACGGGTTTGGCGAGGCGTTCGGAGACGCCGATGCCATGGCAGTGCTCGCGCTCCGACACAATCAGTGAGGTACTCAAGGCGATTACCGGCAACTCGCCGCAACCAGGCAGTGCACGGATCTGACAGCACAATGAGAAGCCACCTTCGGGAAGGTCCAACAACACCGCGTCGAAATTCCCACCCTGCAAGGCCGCCAGTGCATTCGGCCCACTGTCTACGGTTTTCACCCGATAGCCGAGCTTGAGCAGCATGCCGCGTACCACCAGTTGGCCCACGCTGTTGTCATCCACCAGCAGCACCGAGCAGTCCTGCGGGGCGCGCTGCTTATCCGGGACGGGGCTGGATTCGGCCGGTAGCGGGCTGACTTCCATTTCCAGCTGGAAGCGACTGCCTTTGCTCGGTTCGGAATGATGAGTGAGGCGCCCCCCCAGCAACTCGATCAGCTGCCGACAAATGGCCAGGCCGATACCCAGGCCACCGTATTCGCGGGTGGTGGAACCATCGAGCTGGAAGAAACGCTGATACAGCGTGGCCTCGTCGAGGAAAGCGAAGCCAATACCGGTGTCGGTGACGATAAAGCTCAGGCGCAAGCCACCGTCACTGTGGGGCACGCCGACCACCCGCAGGCGAACCGAGCCTTCGTGGGTGAACTTGAACGCGTTATCGAGCAGGCAATCGAGGCACTGCAGCAGTTTGTCGGCGTCACCCAGCACACGGTCCGGCAGTTCGTCCGCCACGTCGATGGAAAACGCCAGGCCTTTGCTCTGGGCGCTGGCGCTGAACTGCTGGCGCAAGGTGTCGAGCGTACCGCGCAGGCTGAACACCTGGGGCTGGGCATTCAGGCGTCCGGCCTGCAATTCGGTCAGGGTGAGAATGCCGTTGACCATGCGCATCATGTCCCGCGCCGAACCGGCGGCGGTTTGCTGGTACTGCGCCAGGTCCGCGTCCAGGGGCACGGTTTGCATCAGCTCAAGGGAGCCAATCACACCGTTCATGGGGGTGCGCAGTTCGTGGGTCAGGGTGGCGAGGAATTCATCCTTGAGCCGGTTGCTGCGGGCCAGTTGCGCGTTGAGCACCTCGAGCTTCTGGCTGGCATCGAAGAGGATCTGCGCCTGTTGTTCGCGCATGGCGTTGATGCGGTCGGCCAAGGCCAGGGACAACAGCGCCACTTCAATGGCGGAGCCGATCTGGCTGGCGTACATGGTCAGGAACACATTGGGCAGGTAGCCCAGCACCATCAGGGTATTCACCACCCCACCCAGCAGGAACGCCGACCAGGCAATGATGAAATAGCGCGCCACCCGCTGGCCGCAATACCAGGCCTTGATGGCGGCGACAAAGATGGTCACGGTAAACACCAATGCCAAACCGGTGGCCAGGCGCAGCGCCAGCGCGTAGCTGGTCATCAACGACAACAGCATCACTACGCCACCACCCGCCACCAGCGCCAGCAGTAGACGGTTGATCCAGCGGCTGTGCTGGGCGGTGTGCAAAAAGCTGCGCGCAAACAGGCTGCCGAAGAGCGCTGCCGCACCGATCAGGAACGGCGTCGCGGCATTCGCCCACCAGGGGTTGTTCGGCCAGAAATACTCCACCGCCGCGCCATTCACCGACAGCTGATACATGCCGAACGAAGCGATATACAAGATGTAATAAAGGTAGCTGGTGTCGCGCACGCTGAGGTAGATGAACAGGTTGTAGACCAGCATCCCCAGCAACACGCCATAGATCAGGCCCAACACATACAGGCGCAGCGGCTGTTGTTCCAGGTAGGCCGTGCTGGACCAGAGCGTCAATGGCGCCTGGATCGAACCCTCGCTTTGCAGGCGCAGGTAGACGGTTTTTGTCTCGCCCGGCGTGAAGTCGACCTTGAACAGGTAGTTGTTCTGGCGAATCTCACGGGCGGAAAACGGCAGCGCATCCCCCGTGCGCCCGGCCAGGCGGTAGGTGCCGGTGCTGTCGGGCAGGTAGAGGTCGAGGTGGTCGAGCGGCGGGTACGCCAGCTCCAGCAACCAGGTGCGTTGCACGTCGGGGTTTTGGGCCAGGTAATGCAGATTGACCTTCAGCCAGAACACCGAGCGCGAGTAGCCGGCGTTCAGCGTGTCTTTATCGTGGGGTTTGAACTGCGTGGCGGCGGAAGGCGCGCTGACGTCGGCAATCGTGAGGGCGTCGGTCGGGTCTTCGAGCACTTGCATGGCTCGGCCCAGCGGCAGGCTTCGCGTGTCCTGGTTGAACTCGATGGCGCTGGCGAGCATCGGCAGCCCGCACAACAATAAAATCAGCAAATAGCGCATAGAGCCCCAGCGTGGCCTGTCCGGTTATGTCAAAAAGCCCCCCATTCCTTTTGAGATGACGTACACCGGTCATACAGTTAGTCGTTTGGATCCACTCTAGCATAGCCATTAAAGGCTATTGGACACCATTGAAATAATTTTTTGAAAGGCTCTAGAACAAGCGTCCCAGACGGTTTTAACGGCCAGCACCGTGCCAAAAAAGCGCGGTAATCCGGACAAAATTCAACCATCGCCAGACGGCCCCGCCAAAAGCGTTTGGTGGTAAGCTCGCGCACCATGAATATCTACAGCTCTCGCCCTGTTGTCCTCTGTCTCTCCGGCCATGATCCCAGTGGTGGCGCCGGCTTGCAGGCAGATATCGAAGCCCTGCTCGCCCAGGGTTGCCATGCGGCCCCGGCCGTCACCGCCCTGACCGTGCAGAACACCGTCAATGTCAGCGATTTCCGCGTGCTCGACCGCGAGTGGGTACTGGCCCAGGCCAATGCCGTGCTCAGCGACTCGGACGTGGCGGCGGTCAAGCTGGGCATGCTCGGCTCCACCGCGATGGTCGACACCGTGGTCGAGCTGCTGCAGGCGCATCCACACCTGCCAGTGGTGTGCGACCCGGTGCTGCGTGCCGGCGGCGGCGGCAGCCTGGGCAAGGACGAAGTCGGCTATGCGATGCGCGAGCGGCTGTTGCCGCTGTCGCTGATCGCCACGCCGAACCTGCCCGAAGCGCGCATCCTCGCTGAACTGCCTGAAGGCACCGCGGACGAATGCGCCGAGAAGCTGTTGCCGTATATCAAGCACCTGTTGATCACCGGCGGCCACGGGGACGAGCACGAAGTGCACAACCGCTTATACAGCCGCGACGGCACGCGCCAGACCTTTACCTGCCAGCGCCTGCCCGGCAGCTATCATGGTTCGGGCTGCACGTTGGCCAGTGCATTGGCCGGTCGGATTGCCCACGGTGAAGGCTTGGTCAGCGCCGTGCAATCGGCACTCAACTACACTTGGCGCACACTGCGTGACGCTGAACAACTCGGCCAGGGCCAGTTTGTACCGCGCCGGTTGCCGCTGGATTTCTGCTCTTAAAAGCACGAGGCCTGCCTGATGAAACTACGTGGCCTTTACGCCATTACCGACAGCCAACTGTTGGCCGGCAAATTCCTCGCCTACGTCGAAGCGGCGTTGGACGGTGGCGTGACCCTGCTGCAGTACCGCGACAAAAGCAGCGACGAAGCCCGCCGCCTGCGCGAAGCCGAAAAGCTGCGGGAGCTGTGCTCGCGCTACAAGACCCAACTGATCATCAACGACGACGCTGAACTGGCCGCGCGCCTAGGCGTCGGCGTGCACCTGGGCCAGACCGACGGCCCACTGACCCCGGCCCGCGCACTGCTGGGCTCCAAGGCCATCATCGGCTCGACCTGCCACAGCCAGATCGAACTGGCCGAACAGGCCGCCAAGGAAGGCGCCAGCTACGTCGCCTTCGGCCGCTTCTTCAATTCCAACACCAAGCCCGGCGCTCCGGCCGCCACGGTCGAGATGCTGGCCCAAGCCCGTGCGCGCGTGCAGCTGCCGATCTGCGTAATCGGCGGCATCACCCTGGAGAACGCCGAACCGCTGGTGGCGCACGGCGCCGACCTGCTGGCGGTGGTGCACGGCCTGTTTGGCGCCGACAGTACGCAGGAAGTCACGCGCCGTGCTCGCGCGTTCAACGATCTGCTTAAAATTTCAGTTTAGAGAGCCCCCTCATGTCCCGTTCCGAAACGCTGTTTGCCAATGCTCAGAAACACATCCCCGGCGGTGTGAACTCCCCCGTGCGTGCGTTCAAAAGCGTCGGCGGCACGCCACTGTTCTTCAAGCATGCCGAAGGCGCCTACGTCACCGACGAAGATGACAAACGCTACGTCGACTACGTCGGCTCCTGGGGCCCGATGATCCTCGGCCACAGCCACCCGGACGTGCTGGACGCGGTGCGCAAGCAGCTGGAACACGGCCTGTCGTACGGCGCGCCGACCGCCATGGAAACCGAAATGGCGGACTTGGTGTGCGCCATCGTGCCGTCGATGGAAATGGTGCGCATGGTCAGCTCCGGCACCGAAGCCACCATGAGCGCGATCCGCCTGGCCCGTGGTTTCACCGGCCGCGACAGCATCATCAAGTTCGAAGGCTGCTACCACGGTCACTCCGACAGCCTGTTGGTGAAAGCCGGCTCCGGCCTGCTGACCCAGGGCGTGCCGAGCTCGGCCGGTGTCCCGGCGGAGTTTGCCAAACACACCCTGACCCTGCCGTTCAACGACATCGCCGCCGTCGAGCAGATGCTCAATGAAGTGGGCCAGGACGTGGCGTGCATCATCGTTGAGCCAGTGGCCGGCAATATGAACTGCGTACCGCCGGCGCCGGGTTTCCTCGAAGGCCTGCGCGAGCAGTGCGACAAGCACGGCGTGGTGCTGATTTTCGACGAAGTGATGACCGGTTTCCGTGTCGCCCTCGGCGGTGCCCAGGCTCACTACGGCGTCACGCCGGACCTGAGCACCTTCGGCAAGATCATCGGCGGCGGTATGCCGGTGGGCTGCTTCGGCGGTAAACGCGAGATCATGCAGCACATCGCGCCGCTGGGCCCGGTGTACCAGGCCGGCACCTTGTCCGGTAACCCGCTGGCGATGGCCGCCGGCCTGACCACCCTGCGCCTGATCAGCCGTCCAGGCTTCCACGCCGAGCTGACCGACTACACCACGCGCTTGCTCGACGGCCTGCAACAGCGCGCCGATGCCGCCGGTATCCCATTTGTTACCACCCAGGCGGGCGGTATGTTCGGCCTGTACTTCAGCGGTGCCGACGACATCGTCACCTTTGATGACGTGATGGGCAGCGACGCCGACCTGTTCAAACGCTTCTTCCACCTGATGCTGGAAGGCGGCGTGTACCTGGCGCCGAGCGCCTTCGAGGCTGGCTTCACCTCAATCGCCCATGGCGACGCCGAGCTGAAACTGACCCTCGACGCCGCTGAACGCGCCTTCGCTGCACTGAAATAATTGGCCGCAAAAATCAGACACCGCCCAAACGGTGTCTGATTTGCTACTTTGCCTACAGAGCTTTCCGAGTTTTTTCGAGAAATTACCTGCAATCCGGCAGATAACTTGCCCAACCAGCAGAAAAACGAGTAAAGACTTTGTAAGCAGAGGCCTGCTTATTTCATAATGCGCGCTTATTGGATCCCCCGAGGGTCCGCGTGCCCCGTCAGAGGTAAGTCGATTCCCATGAAACGCACCGGCCGCACCCTGGTTCTGGGCTGCCTGTTGCTCCTTCAGCCGCTGCTGGCACATGCACAAGCAGGCGGCAACTCGTTGTTAATCCCAGCGATGGGTCGCTGCACCCTCAATACCCAGCCAGACAGCCAGGCCGAATCCCTGAGCGCGTGCCAGAAACAGGCTGACGGCGGGGATGCGCAAGCGCAATACGAGTTGGGCGAGTACTTCCACGACAGCAAAAACCCTGCACGCGACCTCAACAAAGCCTTGAGCTACTTCGAGAAAGCGTCGTTGCAGGGCCATGCGCAGGCGCAATTCGAACTGGGTAACATGTTCTTCAAAGGCGAAGGCGTACCGGCCAATAACGTCCAAGCGTATATCGTGCTGAAAATGGCGGCGGTCAACGGTGCGGAAGATGCGCTGGATACGGCCGACGAAGTGGCCGAGCACATGCAGCGCGATGAACTCGAAGTGGCGACCCAGGTACTCGGCCAGATTTTCCGTAATTACCTGCAGGAACTGCAGAGCGCGGATGGGCGATCGCCCTTCTCCCCCCTGCCCTAGACCCTGCCCTTGTGGCGAGGGAGCTTGCTCCCGCTGGGCTGCGACGCGGCCCCAGTCCCCCTTCACTGACTTCTATATGACACACCTGTATGGCATTGGGGCCGCTTCGCGCCCCAGCGGGAGCAAGCTCCCTCGCCACAAAAGACTTATTTCTCAGGCATCGGCATCGGAAACGGCATCACATTGCTGGTGCCCCGCGCCTCGCTGATCTTCGGCGTGCCCAGGCGCTCGACTTCATCGATGCGCACAATCGAATGCATCGGCACAAAACTGCGCACCACACCTTCAAACTGAGCCTTGAGCTTCTCCTCGCCCGGGTCGACGACCAATTGAGTGCGCTCGCCAAAGACGAATTCTTCCACCTCCAGGAAACCCCACAGATCGCTCTGATAGATCTGCTTGGCGTACATTTCGAACACCTGGCCCTGGTTGAGGAAAATCACCTTATAGATTGGAGCTTCACGTTTGGTCATGGTGGGCGAGGAACACATGGGGGATATAAAAGAGGGCGCGAACTATAGCATGGCACCCGATGCACAGCGCTAGGAACCGATGGGCATGACCCCTATAATGCGCGGTTCTTTACCACCAGTTGACGATTCCCATGGCCAAGAAGCTTTACATCGAAACCCACGGTTGCCAGATGAACGAGTACGACAGCTCGCGCATGGTCGACTTGCTGGGTGAACACCAGGCCCTGGAAGTCACCGCCCGCGCCGAAGATGCCGACGTGATCCTGCTCAATACCTGCTCGATCCGCGAGCGGGCCCAGGACCGTGTGTACTCGCAGCTGGGCCGCTGGCGCGAATTGAAGCTGGCCAACCCGGACATGGTGATCGCCGTCGGCGGTTGCGTGGCCAGCCAGGAAGGCGCCGCGATCCGCGACCGCGCGCCCTATGTCGACGTGGTCTTCGGCCCGCAGACCCTGCACCGACTGCCGGAAATGATCGACGCCGCCCGTATCACCAAGCTGCCACAGGTTGACGTCTCGTTCCCGGAAATCGAAAAGTTCGACCACTTGCCCGAGCCGCGTATCGACGGGCCGAGCGCCTATGTGTCGGTAATGGAAGGCTGCAGCAAGTACTGCACGTTCTGCGTGGTGCCCTACACCCGTGGCGAGGAAGTCAGCCGGCCATTTGACGACGTGCTGTCGGAAATCATCCACCTGGCCGAAAACGGCGTGCGCGAAGTGACCCTGCTGGGCCAGAACGTCAACGGCTATCGCGGCCTGACCCAGGACGGCCGCCTGGCCGACTTGGCGGAGCTGATCCGCGTGGTCGCAGCGGTGGACGGTATCGAGCGGATTCGCTACACCACCTCGCACCCGCTGGAGTTCTCCGACAGCCTCATCCAGGCCCACGCCGAAGTGCCGGAACTGGTCAAGCACCTGCACTTGCCGGTGCAGTCGGGTTCGGACCGCATTTTGTCAGCGATGAAGCGCAACCACACCGCACTGGAATACAAATCCAAACTGCGCAAACTGCGCGCGGCGGTGCCGGGCATCTGCATCAGCTCGGACTTCATCGTCGGCTTCCCCGGTGAAACCGAGAAAGACTTCCAGCAGACCATGAAGCTGATCGAAGACGTCGGTTTCGACTTTTCCTACTCGTTCGTCTACAGCCAGCGCCCCGGCACCCCGGCGGCCGATCTTGTGGATGAAACCCCGGAAGCGCTGAAAAAAGAGCGTCTCAACGCCTTGCAACATCGCTTGAACCAGCAGGGTTTCGAGATCAGCCGACAAATGGTCGGTTCCACCCAGCGCATCCTGGTCACCGACTATTCGAAAAAAGACCCGGGTGAACTGCAGGGCCGTACCGAGAACAACCGAATCGTAAACTTCCGTTGCGACAATCCGACCCTGATCGGCCAGTTTGCCGATGTGCACATCGATGCGGCTCAGCCCCATTCGTTGCGTGGGTCGTTGTTGCAATAATGACCTGATTAACACCGACTCAATGTGGGAGGGGGCTTGCCCCCGATGGCGGCGAATCAGATCACACATTTATTGCTGACACATCGCTATCGGGGGCAAGCCCCCTCCCACATTTGAACTGCATGGCATCAGGGTTAGATAAGTGCTTTCGTACCCGCGCCTCTGGCGTTATTCTCTATTTCACCTCAACAGCCAAAGGGCGGCTAAAAGCGACCTTGAACGCACCCATAGTAGAACCCCATCGTTTTCTCCTCGAGCCTTTTGAGGCTCGCCGTTTCGCCAACCTGTGCGGACAGTTCGACGAGCACCTGCGCCTGATCGAACAACGCCTGAGCATCGAGATCCGCAACCGCGGCAATCAGTTCGAGCTCATTGGTGAACCTCAACACACCACGTCCGCAGAAAACCTGCTGCGCCGTCTCTACCGCGAAACCAAGGGCAGCGAACTGTCGCCGGAAACGGTGCACCTGTACCTGCAGGAATCGGCAGTGGAAGACCTGGCCAACAATCCTGTGGCCGAAGCCAGCGTGGCCCTGCGTACCAAAAAAGGCATGATTCGCCCGCGCGGCTTGAATCAGCAGAAGTACGTCAAGGAAATCCTCGGCAACGACATCAACTTCGGCATCGGCCCCGCCGGTACCGGCAAGACCTACCTGGCCGTGGCCTGCGCGGTCGACGCACTGGAGCGCGAGCAAGTGCGCCGCATCCTGCTGGTGCGCCCGGCGGTCGAGGCGGGCGAAAAGCTCGGCTTCCTGCCCGGCGACCTGGCCCAGAAGATCGACCCGTACCTGCGCCCGCTCTACGACGCACTCTACGAGATGCTCGGCTTTGAATACGTGGCCAAGCTGATCGAGCGCCAGGTGATCGAGATCGCCCCGCTCGCCTACATGCGCGGGCGCACCCTGAACAACAGCTTCATCATCCTCGACGAAAGCCAGAACACCACGGTCGAGCAAATGAAGATGTTCCTCACCCGGATCGGTTTCGGCTCTACCGCCGTGATCACTGGCGACGTCACCCAGGTCGACCTGCCCAAGGGCACCAAGTCGGGCCTGGCCCAGGTGATCGAGGTGCTCAAGGACGTACCGGGCATCAGCTTCACGCACTTCATGCCCAAGGACGTGGTCCGCCATCCGCTGGTGCAGCGTATTGTCGAAGCCTACGAGCGCTTCGACCATCGCGACGATGCGCCGGCCAAGGACGTGCGCCGCGATGCTTGAGCTAGACCTGCAGCTGGCCACCGAAGCGCCCGCCCCCAGCGAAGCACAGTTCCGTGAATGGTGCGCCCTGGCCCTGCGCCAGCGCACTGCCGACTCGGAACTGACCATTCGCTTGGTCGACGAGCCCGAAGGCCGCGAGCTGAACCACACCTGGCGCCAGAAGGATTACGCGACCAACGTGCTGTCCTTCCCCGCCGACGTGCCGGATGAACTGCTGGATATCCCGTTGCTGGGCGACCTGGTCATCTGTGTCGAGGTGGTGGAGCGCGAAGCGAAGGAACAGGGCAAGGAACTTGAGGCCCACTGGGCTCATCTAGTCATCCACGGCTGCTTGCATCTCTTGGGTTACGACCATATAGACGATGACGAAGCCGAGGAAATGGAAACACTGGAACAAACGTTGCTTGCAGAATTGGGTCATCCGGACCCGTATGCAGACGACGACGCTTAAAAACACTCAACCGTAACAATAAAGGATTCAGAGTAATCGCTATGAGCGAAGACCGATCGAGCAACGGGCAGAAGTCATGGCTGGGTAAACTGACCCAGGCTTTTGCCCACGAGCCGAAAAACCGCCAGGAGCTGCTTGAGCTGCTGCGCGAGGCCCATCAAAACAAGTTGCTGGACAGCGAAGCGCTGGCCATTGTCGAAGGCGCCATCCAGGTGGCTGACCTGCAAGTACGGGACATCATGGTCCCGCGCTCGCAGATGATCAGCATCAAGGCGACCCAGACACCACGGGAATTCCTCCCGGCCGTGATCGACTCCGCGCACTCGCGCTACCCGGTGATCGGTGAAAGCCATGACGACGTCATGGGCGTCCTGCTGGCCAAGGACCTGCTGCCGCTGATCCTCAAGGAGAACGGCGACAGCTTCAACATCAAGGACCTGCTGCGTCCGGCCACCTTCGTGCCTGAGTCCAAGCGCCTGAATGTGCTGTTGCGCGAGTTTCGCGCCAACCACAATCACATGGCCATTGTGATCGACGAATACGGTGGCGTGGCGGGCCTGGTCACGATTGAAGACGTGCTGGAACAGATCGTCGGCGACATCGAAGACGAACACGACGTCGAAGAAGACAGCTACATCAAGCCACTGCCCAGCGGTGACTTCCTGATCAAGGCATTGACGCCGATTGAGAACTTCAACGAGTTCTTCGACAGCGAATTCTCCGACGACGAGTTCGACACCGTCGGCGGCCTGGTGATGAGTGCGTTTGGCCATCTGCCAAAACGTAACGAAACCACCGAGATCGGCGCTTATCGCTTCCGCATCCTGAATGCCGATAGCCGTCGTATCCACCTGATCCGCCTGACACCTATTGCTCGCTAAGGACTGAAATGCGCCGTCTCACCGCTCCCGGCTGGCCCGGTAATGTGCTGGCCGTGGTGGCCGGTGCTATCACGACCCTGGCGCTGGCGCCGTTCGATCTGTGGCCGTTTGCACTGGTAGCGGTCGGATTCTTCTATGTAGGGCTGCGTGAATTGAGCCCTCGGCAGGCGCTGGGCCGTGGCTGGTGCTTCGGTTTCGGCCTGTTTGGCGCCGGCACCAGCTGGATCTACTACAGCATCCATCACTTCGGCGGCGCTTCGGTGCTGCTGGCTGGCTTCTTGATGCTGCTGTTTACCGCCGCGATTGCCTGGTTCTTCGCCCTGCCCGCCTGGCTGTGGGCGCGCTGGTTGCGCCGCAATGAGGCGCCGTTGGCGGATGCGCTGACGTTTGCCGCGTTGTGGGTCGGCCAGGAAGCATTTCGCGGCTGGTTCCTCACCGGTTTCCCGTGGCTGTACTCCGGTTACAGCCAACTCGACGGCCCACTCACTGGCCTGGCGCCCGTGGGCGGCATGTGGCTGATTTCCTTTGCCCTCGCACTGACGGCTGCCCTGCTGTGCAACCTGCCGCGCCTGTTGGCCACTAAGCGCAACGCGTTTATTGGCGCAGGCCTGGTGTTGCTGGTAGCGCCCTGGGCGATCGGCTTGGCACTCAAGCATCACGCCTGGACCAGCCCGTCTGGCGCGCCGCTGAGCGTGGCGGCCATTCAGGGCAATGTCGAACAAAGCATGAAATGGGACCCGGAGCAGCTCAACGCGCAGCTCGCGCTGTACCGCGACATGAGCTTCAGTTCCAAGCGTGTCGATTTGCTGGTGTGGCCGGAAACGGCGGTGCCGGTGCTCAAGGAGTCCGTCGAGGGCTACCTGGGCATGATGGGCAAGTTCGCCGCCGACCGGCACACCGCGCTGATCACCGGCGTACCGATCCGCCAGGAAGTGCACCACCAGAAGCGCTACTTCAACGGCATCACCGTGGTCGGCGAAGGCGACGGTACCTACCTGAAACAGAAGCTGGTGCCCTTTGGTGAATACGTGCCGCTGCAAGACATGCTGCGCGGCCTGATTGCCTTCTTCGACCTGCCGATGTCGGACTTCGCGCGCGGCCCGTCCGACCAGGCGATGCTCCAGGCCAAGGGCTATCAGATTGCGCCGTTCATTTGCTACGAAGTGGTGTACCCGGAATTCGCTGCCGGGCTGTCAGCCCAGAGCGATTTGCTGCTGACCATCAGCAACGACACCTGGTTCGGCCGCTCGATCGGTCCCCTGCAGCACCTGCAAATGGCGCAGATGCGTGCGCTGGAAGCCGGACGCTGGATGATCCGTGCCACCAACAACGGCGTGACCGGCCTGATCAACCCTTTTGGGCAGATCACCGCGCAAATCCCGCAATTCGAGCGCGGCATCCTCTACGGAGAAGTCGTGCCAATGCACAACCTCACGCCGTACCTGCAATGGCGTTCATGGCCGTTGATCATCGTGTGCCTGGGGTTGTTTGGCTGGGCATTGCTGGCGGGCCGGATGGCCAAAACCGTCTGACAGAATCAAAACCTACTAATGTGGGAGGGGGCTTGCTCCCGATAGCGAAATGTCAGTCGGTACATCCGATACTGATACACGCGATCGGGAGCAAGCCCCCTCCCACATTTGGATTTGCGGTGTTATCGGTAAAACAACCGGTAGCCTATCTGCCCCACCGCTTCATTGATCAACTGCCCGCTCTGCCACACCGACTTGAACTCCGGCATCCACCCGCCCAGCGGCCTGGCGTTGTCCACGCCCAGGAAACCCACGGGTGCCGGCACCACGGTAAAGCCGGCCTTCTCAAAGCTCCACACCGAACGCGGCATATGCCAGGCTTGAGTAACGACCACCACGCGCTTGATACCCTCGGGCAGCAGGATCTCGGCGCTCATCTGCGCATTTTCCCAGGTCGTACGGCTGCGCTCTTCTTTCCAGCGCACCGTCACGCCAAAGTCATCCTGCATCGACACCGCCATCAACGCCGCCTCACTGGGCGGCGTGCCGTAATGCAGGCCGCCGGTGGTCAGCACCGGCAGCCCGGACGCCTTGGCCAATCGTGCGGCATAACGCTGGCGCTCCAGGCCGATACCCGTGGGCTGGTCGGTGCCCCAGGCCGGATCACCGCGTTCACGCCCCGAGCCCAAGACCACAATGGCATCGGCGCGCTGGGCCAGGGTCGACCAGTCCTCACGGGCCAACGGCGGCTCGCTTTCCAGCGCCCGTGCGCCCCATTCCACCGCCACCGGCAGGCTGATCAGCCACATGCCCCCCAAACCCAGGGCGAAGCAGCCAGCCGCCAAGCGCGGGCGGCTGCGACGAAACCACCAGGCAAGCGCCAGCAGCAGCAAGAAAATGCCGGGCGGCAGCAGCAGTTGTTTGATGAAATAACGAATAGGCATCGGGCATCTCCATAGATGCCCGAAGCCTAAGGTGTAACGGGGTTTAGCGACAATCTTTACAGTGAAATGGCGGTGATGCCGTTCAGGGGGGCAGTGAATTACTTGTAGCGGGCGGACCGGAGCTTTTCCGGGCCACGACCGGCCGACAAGTCCTTGAGCCACACCACCTTGGCTGAATGCGTAGGCTCCTTGATGGGCGGGGTTGCCACCCAGGGAGGCGCGCTGCGCCCATTGCGTTCCAGATAAGCCTTGATCAGTTCCAGCTCCGCACGGCTCAAGCCGCGCAGTTCCAACTCGACAGGCCGTTCATCACGCAATCGGCCCGCCGTCCTCGCTGCATCCAATGCACGACCCAATCGGTCAATCAGTCCTTCGTAGATATCCGGTTTCGATACGATTCGCTGCGATTCAACCATCCCCTCACCTCATTGAAGATATGACTCACTCCCCAATAAACAGCGTAGCCCCCGTGGCTGTACCTGCCTGGCGCCGCGACAGACGGCCCTGCCTGCGCAATCAGGGTTTCCCTCGATAGAGTGGGGTCATGTATGCTACGGCGCTTCCTGTAACTCCACTTCCCGCAGGGTTTGGGCACGGACGCGCCGCTTTTTGGTGTCGATCAACCCAAGCCATGCACCGAAGAGGATTAGGCCACCCCTATTCAGTTCAAAAGTAGCCATGCACGAACACTACCAGCCCCGTGAAATAGAAAATGCCGCCCAATCCTTCTGGGACGAGCAGAAGTCCTTTGAAGTCAGTGAACAGCCAGGCAAGGAGACATTCTATTGCCTATCGATGTTCCCTTACCCCAGCGGCAAGCTGCACATGGGGCACGTGCGCAACTACACCATCGGTGACGTGATTTCGCGCTACCAGCGCATGCAAGGCAAGAACGTCCTGCAACCCATGGGTTGGGATGCCTTCGGCATGCCGGCGGAAAACGCCGCGATGAAAAACAACGTGGCCCCCGCCAAGTGGACCTACGAAAACATCGCCTACATGAAGAACCAGCTGCGCAGCCTGGGCCTGGCGGTGGATTGGTCACGCGAAGTGACCACCTGCAAGCCGGACTACTACCGCTGGGAACAATGGCTGTTCACTCGCCTGTTCGAAAAAGGCGTGATCTACAAAAAAAGCGGCACCGTGAACTGGGACCCGATCGACCAGACCGTCCTGGCCAACGAGCAAGTGATCGACGGGCGCGGCTGGCGTTCCGGCGCGCTGATCGAAAAGCGCGAAATCCCGATGTACTACTTCAAGATCACCGCCTACGCGGATGAACTCTTGTCGAGCCTCGACGACCTGCCGGGCTGGCCCGAACAGGTCAAGACCATGCAACGCAACTGGATCGGCAAGTCCAAGGGCATGGAAGTGCAGTTCCCGTACAACGTCGACTCGATCGGCGAAGCGGGCGCACTCAAAGTCTTCACCACCCGTCCGGATACCCTGATGGGCGCGACCTACGTCGCCGTGGCCGCCGAACACCCGCTGGCCACCCAGGCCGCCCAGAACAACCCTGAGCTGCAAGCGTTCATCGCCGAATGCAAAGGCGGCAGCGTGGCCGAAGCCGACGTCGCCACCCAGGAGAAAAAAGGCCTGCCGACCGGGCTGTTCGTCGAGCACCCACTCACCGGTGAAAAGCTGCCGGTCTGGGTCGCCAACTACGTGCTGATGCACTATGGCGATGGCGCAGTCATGGCTGTGCCGGCCCACGACGAGCGCGATTTCGAATTCGCCACTAAGTACAGCCTGCCGATCAAATCCGTGGTGCGCACCAGCGCGGGCGACACCAACCCGGCCCCGTGGCAAGACGCCTACGGCGAGCACGGTGAGCTGATCAATTCCGGCGAGTTTGACGGCCTGGACTTCCAGGGCGCCTTCGACGCCATCGAAGTCGCACTGATCAAGAAAAACCTGGGCGCCTCGCGCACCCAGTTCCGTCTGCGTGACTGGGGCATCAGCCGCCAGCGCTACTGGGGCTGCCCGATCCCGATCATCCACTGCGAAAGCTGTGGCGACGTGCCAGTACCGGAAGACCAATTGCCGGTCGTCCTGCCGGAAGACGTGGTGCCGGACGGCGCTGGCTCGCCACTGGCACGCATGCCCGAGTTCTACGAATGCAGCTGCCCGAAATGCGGCCAGCCTGCCAAGCGTGAAACCGACACCATGGACACCTTCGTCGAGTCCTCGTGGTACTACGCCCGCTACGCCTCGCCGCACTATGAAGGTGGCCTGGTGGAAAAATCCGCGGCCGACCATTGGTTGCCGGTGGACCAGTACATTGGCGGTATCGAACACGCCATCCTTCACCTGCTGTACGCGCGTTTCTTCCACAAGCTGATGCGCGACGAAGGCCTGGTGAGTTCCAATGAGCCGTTCAAGAACCTGCTGACCCAGGGCATGGTAGTCGCCGAGACGTACTATCGTCGTGAAGCCAATGGTGCGTACACCTGGTTCAACCCGGCCGACGTCGAGCTCGAGCGCGACAGCAAAGCCAAGGTCATCAGCGCCAAACTGATCGCCGACGGCCTGCCAGTGGAAATCGGCGGCACCGAGAAGATGGCCAAGTCGAAGAACAACGGCGTCGACCCACAGTCGATGATCGATCAGTTCGGCGCCGACACCTGCCGCCTGTTCATGATGTTCGCCTCGCCGCCCGACATGAGCGCCGAATGGTCCGACTCCGGCGTCGAAGGCTCGCACCGCTTCCTCAAGCGCGTCTGGCGCCTGGCGCACGCCCACATCAGCCAGGGCCTGCCAGGCAAACTGGACGTGGCCGCCTTGAGCGACGAGCAGAAACTCATTCGCCGCAGCATCCACCTGGCCATCAAGCAAGCCAGCCAGGACGTGGGCCAGAACCACAAATTCAACACCGCCATCGCCCAAGTGATGACGCTGATGAACGTGCTGGAAAAAGCGCCACAAGCCACTGAACAGGATCGTGCGCTGGTGCAGGAAGGCCTGGAAACGGTCACCCTGCTGCTGGCCCCGATCACGCCGCACATCAGCCACGACCTGTGGAACCGTCTGGGCCACAGCGACGCCGTCATTGATGCGCGCTGGCCGGTGCAGGATGACAGCGCCCTGGTACAGGACACGCTGCAACTGGTGATCCAGGTCAACGGCAAACTGCGCGGCCAGATCGATATGCCGGCCACCGCCAGCCGCGAAGACGTCGAGGCGGCTGCCCGCGTCAACGAAAACGTGCTGCGCTTTACCGAAGGCCTGACGATCCGCAAAGTGATCGTCGTGCCTGGCAAACTGGTCAATATCGTCGCTAGCTAATCGGATCGGGCGCGGGGCTTGAGCCCTGCGCCGAACAAAGCCTTCAGGGCCTCGATAAGGCCCACATGGTTTCAAGGGGAGCAACAAAATGATCAAACGCAATTTGCTGGTGATGGGCCTTGCCGTGCTGTTGAGCGCTTGCGGCTTCCAGCTGCGCGGCACCGGCACCACTGACCTGACGATCAAGGAATTGGACGTCAGCGCCCGCGACGCCTACAGCCAGACAGTCACGCAGCTGCGTCAGGTCCTGGAAAACAGCGGCGTTCACGTCTACACCGGCGCGACCTACAAGTTGTTCCTGGCCAATGAAAAAGAAACCCAGCGCAACCTGAGCTACGCCAGCGCCGGGCGTGCGTCCGATATCGAACTGAGCACCCAGCTCAACTTTGAAATCCAGGGCCGCGACCACCTGCCCTTGATGGCTGACAACATCCAAGTGCAGAAAATCGTCAGCCACGACGGCAACAACCTCGTGGGTTCGGATTCCGAAATCATCCAGGTGCGCAAGGAAATGCGTCGTGAGCTGGTACAGCGCATGGTCCTGCGCCTGTCGATGATCACCCCGGAACAACTCGAGACCCTGCAGCAACGCGCTGACGACAAGGCCAAGGCGGATGCCGACGCACTGAAAGCCGCGCAAGAGTATGAAAACAACACGCCGAAACAATCGCCTGTTGAAGTACCTGTCGAGTAAGCCAGACGGGGCGCTTCAAACGCCCCGTTCGCCCTGCCTATGAAACTCGCCCCCGCCCAACTCGCCAAACACCTGCAAGGTGGCCTCGCGCCTGTCTACATCGTCAGCGGTGATGACCCGCTGCTGTGCCAGGAAGCCGCCGACGCGATTCGCACCGCCGCGCGCCAGCAAGGTTTCGATGAACGCCAGGTATTCAGCGCCGACGCCAGTTTCGACTGGGGCACGTTGCTGCAAGCTGGCGCGAGCATGTCGCTGTTTGCCGAAAAACGCCTGCTGGAACTGCGCTTGCCGTCGGGCAAGCCGGGTGACAAGGGCGCGGCCGCCTTCATTGAATACTGCTCACGGCCTGCCGAAGACACGGTCTTGCTGATCAGCCTGCCCAAGCTTGACGGCAGCGCGCAGAAAACCAAATGGGGCAAGGCCCTGGTGGAAGGGGCGCAAACCCAGTTCATCCAGATATGGCCAGTGGACAGCAACCAGTTGCCGCAGTGGATTCGCCAACGCCTGTCTCAGTCAGGGCTGTCGGCCACCCAGGACGCAGTGGAACTGATCGCCGCCCGAGTCGAAGGCAACTTGCTTGCCGCCGCCCAGGAAATCGAAAAGCTCAAGCTGATGGCCGAAGACGGGCAGATTACCGTCGAGACCGTCCAAGGCGCCGTCGCGGATAGCGCACGCTTTGATGTGTTCGGACTGGTGGACGCGATCCTCAATGGCGAACCCGCCCACGCCCTGCGCATGCTGGAAGGCCTGCGCGGTGAAGGCGTCGAGCCACCGGTGATTCTCTGGGCCCTGGCCCGGGAGTTGCGGGTGCTGGCCAACATCGCCCTGCAATACAGCCAGGGCACGCCGCTGGACAAAGCCTTCAGCCAGGCCAAGCCGCCGGTGTGGGACAAGCGCAAACCCTTGATGAGCAAAGCCCTGCAACGGCATTCGGCGCAACGCTGGGCGCAGCTTTTGCTTGAGGCGCAACGCATTGATGCGCAGATCAAGGGCCAGGCGGCCGGTTCGCCATGGATGAGCCTGAGCCGTTTGTCGCTGTTGATGGCTGGCCAGCGCCTGACCCTTCCTGCCGAATAACCCCTCTCTCAAATCACTGAAAATCCACTGTGGGAGGGGGCTTGCCCCCGATAGCGGTGTATCAGTCAAAGATGTATTACTGACACTCCCTCATCGGGGGCAAGCCCCCTCCCACATTTTGATTGCATTTACATTTCCACAAATGTGCTGGGCTTTACAGGCAAGCAACTTCGGCAGATGATTCGCACCGTTTCCCCCCTCCAAGAGAGAAGTAACCATGAGCAAAAAGCCATCCAAGCATGGCCCCAACAAGGCCAAATCCATCATCGCCCAGCCACTGTTCCGCAGCCGTCAGGAACGCGCCGGCAAGGGCAAAGGCAGCTACCGCCGCGAAGCCTTCCAGTCTAATAGCTGGGAGGCTTCTTACTTTCTGGCTGCCTGAAGGCAAGCGCCCCTCTGGCATGATAAGGTCTGCACCTGATTTGTAATCCCTGGACCTGTGCATGCCCTCTAGTCTTTCCCGTCGTTGGCACCTGCGCCAACTGATCGCTGCCTCCAGCCTCATTCTGCTTGTCGCCTGCGCCGAGAAACCCACCGCCGCCGACGCTCAACCGCTGCCCAAGCTCCAGACCGCACCCGTGGTAGCGCCCGCTGTCGTGGCCCCGCTGGCTGTGGATAACCTCGATATCCAACCGACCCAGACCTTTGCCGAATGGCAGGCGGCCTTTCGTGTGCAAGCCCTGCAGGCCGGCATCACCGCCGCCGTGTTCGACAATGCCTTCGCCAACGTCACCCCTGACATGGCGGTGATCCGCGCCGACCGCAGCCAGCCGGAATTTTCCCGCCCGGTATGGGAATACCTCGACGGCGCCCTGTCTCCCGTGCGCGTGCGTAATGGCCAGGCATTGCTGATCAAGTACGCCGACATCCTGCAAAGCATCGAGCAACGTTATGGCGTCGACCGCCAGGCGCTGGTGTCGGTGTGGGGCATGGAAAGCAATTTCGGCCAGTTCCAGGGCAATAACTCGGTGATCCGCTCCCTGGCGACCCTGGCCTACGAAGGCCGTCGCCCCGCGTTTGCACAAGCGCAGTTGCTGGCAGCGCTGCAGATCATCCAGCACGGCGATATCCAGGCCGACCAGATGAAAGGCTCCTGGGCCGGGGCCATGGGCCAGACGCAATTTATCCCCACCACCTACAACACCCACGCCGTGGACTTCGATGGCGACGGTCGCCGCGATATCTGGAACAGCCCGGCCGATGCCCTCGCCTCCACCGCGCACTACCTGCAAAGCTCCGGCTGGCAGAAAGGCCAGCCGTGGGGCATGGAAGTGAAACAGCTGCCGACGAACTTCGATTACGCCCTGGCCGATGGCGGCACCCGCAAGACGGTGGCTGAATGGCTGAAGCTGGGCATCCAGCTGCCGCCAGGCGCCAGCATGCCGCCCAACGTCGACCAACTGTCCGCCGCCTTGCTGTTGCCGGCGGGTTATCGTGGCCCGGCGTTCCTGGTGCTGGATAACTTCCGCGCAATCCTCAAGTACAACAACTCGTCGTCCTACGCACTGGCGGTGGGACTGCTGTCGGAGCGTTTCGGTGGCGGGGGTGTGATTCGCGGCGATTGGCCGAAGGATGAGCTGCCACTGAGCCGCTCACAGCGTATCGACTTGCAGACGGCGCTGAGTGCCAACGGCTATGACGCAGGCAACCCGGACGGGATTATCGGCGCCAACACGCGCAAGGCGATTCGTGCAGCGCAGCAAGCGCTGGGCTGGCCGGCGGATGGGTATCCGACGGTGAAGTTGCTCGAGTCACTGCAAAACCGCTAGATCTGCCTAGGGCGACTAATGCTATCGGGAGCAAGCCCCCTCCCACATTTGGGCCGCGTACATCCTTTGGAGTGCGGTCAAATGTGGGAGGGGGCTTGCTCCCGATAGCGTTTTGCAGACGACAACAGCTTCAGGCTCTGAACACCACATCCTGCTCCAACACCACCCGCTGCTCCCCCGCATCCAACCTCACCAACGCGCCCATCGGCAACGTCAGGTTCGGATCACAATGCCCACTGCGCCAGCCTGACAATACCGGAATGCATAACGGCGCAAAGGTCTGCTTGAGCAGCCGCTCCAGCGCAGCCTTGTCCACACCCGCCACATCCCCCACCAGCACACCCGCAACGTGTGCCAGCTTGCCCGCCAGACGCAGATGCGTCAGCAGCCGGTCGATGCGGTAGATCGGCTCGTTGACGTCTTCAATAAACAGGATGATGCCTCCTGCGTCGATTTCGTAAGGCGTGCCCATGACCGCCGCGATCATCGACAGGTTGCCACCCAGCAAGCGCCCGCAGGCGATGCCAGGCTCGATCGTGGTCAACGGGTAGGCCACCGGGTGCACCAACTCGCTGCCGGCGCCCAACTGACCGCGCAACAGGCTGAACAGTGACGACTCCGTGGGGGGTTGCTTGTCGCCCAACAGATCGGCATTGAGCATCGGGCCGTGGAAGGTCACGAAGCCCGCGTAACGGCTGATTGCCAGGTGCAGCGCGGTGATGTCGCTATAACCTACGAATGGCTTGGGGTTGGCGCGCAGCAGGTCAAAGTCCAAGCTATCGAGCAGACGCGGGGTGCCGTAGCCGCCGCGCAGACAGAAGATGGCATCGATTTCAGGGTCGGCGAAGGCGGCATGCAGGTCACGCAGGCGCACGGCATCGCTGCCAGCAAGGTAGCCGTCGCGTTCATAGACGCCGGGGAAGATTCGCAGGTCGTAGCCACGGGTACGCATCCATTGGCCGGCCTTTTCAACGTCCAGCGTGGCGGGGCCAGCGGGGGCGATCAAGGCGATGGTGCCTTCGGCACGCAATGCAGGTACGGCAGCAGTCATCCGCAGTTCTTCCTGAAATAACGCCAAACAAAATGTGGGAGGGGGGCGAGTTTACTTAAGATCAGGTGGGGCTGCTTCGCAGCCCAGCGCGGGGCAAGCCCGCTCACCACAGCACGCCCTCCCACCACAGCAAGCCCCCTCTCACATTGAGGCAGCGGTGCGGCTTACGAAACCAGGCTCGCCTTGACCAGCTTGGCCTGCTCGTCCGCATGGTACGAGGAACGTACCAGCGGGCCCGACGCGACGTTCTTGAAGCCCATCTTGTAACCTTCCTCGGCGAACCAGGCGAAGGTGTCCGGGTGCACGAAACGCTGCACCGGCAAGTGACTGCGCGACGGTTGCAGGTACTGGCCCAGGGTCAGCATGTCAATGTCGTGTTCGCGCATGCGCTTCATGACTTCGATCACTTCTTCGTCGGTCTCGCCAAGGCCCAGCATCAGGCCGGATTTGGTCGGAATGTGCGGCATCATCTGCTTGAATTTCTGCAGCAGGGTCAGCGACCACTGGTAGTCCGAACCCGGGCGCGCTGCCTTGTACAGGCGTGGCACGGTTTCCAGGTTGTGGTTGAACACATCCGGCGGCTCGGCGGCGGTGATTTCCAGCGCTACGTCCATACGGCCACGGTAGTCCGGCACCAGGGTTTCAAGCATCACGTTCGGCGACAGCTTGCGGATTTCGCGGATGCAGTCGGCAAAGTGCTGGGCACCGCCGTCACGCAGGTCGTCGCGGTCGACGGAGGTGATCACCACGTACTTGAGTTTCAGGTCGGCGATGGCGATAGCCAGGCTTTCCGGCTCGTTGACGTCCAGTGGCTTCGGACGGCCGTGGCCGACGTCGCAGAACGGGCAACGACGGGTGCAGATGTCACCCATGATCATGAAGGTGGCGGTGCCGCCGGAGAAGCATTCGCCCAGGTTCGGGCAGGAGGCTTCTTCGCACACGCTGTGCAGCTTGTGTTTGCGCAGCAGCGCCTTGATACGGTCGACTTCCGGCGAAACCGGGATGCGCACTCGGATCCAGTCAGGCTTCTTCGGCAGTTCGGTGGTCGGAATGATCTTCACCGGGATGCGTGCAACCTTCTCGGCGCCACGCAGCTTGACGCCGGCTTCCACCTTGGCACGCGGGGCCGGGGCCGGACGCTCGGTGATGTCCAGCGTCGGGATCATGGTTTGCACTGCATCAGTAGTCATAATCAGTCGATTCCGCCCGTAAGGGTCGTCTGCTCAGCATAGTCGAGGTGTTTGACGAGCTGCGCACGCAGCCGGGCACTAACCTCGGCAAATTTAATCGGTGTGGCGTGGTCGCTCAGTTGCGTCATCGCCAACCCGGCATAGCCACACGGGTTGATCCGCCGGAACGGTGCCAGGTCCATGTCCACATTCAGCGCCAGGCCATGAAAGGAACAACCGTGGCGAATACGCAGCCCCAGGGAAGCGATTTTCGCGCCGTCCACGTACACACCGGGCGCATCGGGCTTGGCCGCGGCGGTCACGCCGTAACTGGCCAACAACTCGATGAGGCAAGCCTCCATGCGGCTCACCAGGTCACGCACGCCAAACCCAAGCTTGCGCACGTCCAGCAGCAGGTAAGCCACCAGTTGACCGGGCCCATGGTAAGTCACTTGACCCCCTCGGTCGACCTGCACCACCGGAATATCACCCGGCAGCAACAGATGCTCGGCCTTGCCGGCCTGGCCCTGGGTGAAGACCGGCGGGTGTTCCACCAGCCAGATTTCATCTTCAGCCGACGTGCCGCGTTCATTCGTGAACCGCTGCATGGCGTGCCAGACGGGCTCATAGTCCATCCGGCCGAGCTCGCGAAAGCCCAGGACGTGAGACATCACAACACCATGTGCACGAAGCCGGTGGCCCGCAGTTCGCTGTTGATGTTGTAGAGCTGGTCTTGATCAGTCGCAACGATGTGCAACTGAATCGTGGTGTATTTGCCGGTAGAGCTGGAGCGCTCATCCACGCGCTGATCGTTGATCGTCGCGTGTTTACGCACGATCTCGAGGATCAGGTCTTTACGGCCGACACCGGTATCGCTGATCACCTTGATGGGATAGTCCACCACCGGGAATTCGATCTTTGGCGCCTTTACTTCTTTATCGGTCATGGCGTAACGGCCTCGTAAGCGTAAGCCGTGGCGACGGGCAAAGCCCCGTGTCGGATCAACACGGGGCTTTGCAGGTGCACACTATCAGTTGAACAAGCTGTAGAAGAATAGACGGATGCTATCCCAGACGCGGCGGAAGATACCACCTTCGTCAACGGCGTCCAGTGCGATCAGGTCGGCACTGTGAACCACTTTGTCGTCCAGCTTCACTTCAACCTTACCGATCACATCACCCTTGGCGATTGGGGCAACCAACTGCGGGTTCATGGTCATGCTGGCTGCGAGCTTTTTCAGCTGGCCTTTAGGCATGGTCAGGGTCAGGTCTTCAGCCAGGCCGGCTTTGACTTGGGAGGTAGCGCCTTTCCACACTGGCGCGGTCGCCAGCTCAGCACCCTTCTGATAGAAGGTCTGGGTTTCGAAGAAACGGAAACCGTAGGTCAGCAGTTTTTGCGTCTCGGCCGCACGGGCCTGCTCGCTGTTAGTACCGAAGACCACCGCGATCAGACGTTGGCCGTCACGTACAGCGGACGACACCATGCAGTAGCCGGCTTCGTCGGTGTGGCCGGTTTTCAGGCCATCGACGGTCTTGTCGCGCCACAGCAACAGGTTGCGGTTAGGCTGCTTGATGTTGTTCCAGAAGAATTCCTTCTGGGAGTAGATCGCGTAGTGCACCGGGTCGACGCGGATGATCGCGCGCGCCAGGATGGCCATGTCGTGAGCCGACGAGTAGTGCTCTGGGTTCGGCAGACCGGTCGGGTTCATGAAGTGGCTGTTGGTCATGCCCAGGTCGGCCACGGTTTTGTTCATCATGTCGGCGAACGCGTCTTCGCTGCCGGCGATGTGCTCGGCCAGGGCGACGCTGGCGTCGTTACCGGACTGGATGATGATGCCGTGCAGCAGGTCGCTCACAGTGACCTGCGAACCCACCTTGATGAACATCCGCGAACCGCCGGTACGCCAGGCGTTTTCGCTGACGGTGACCGGGTCGTTCTCGCCGATCTGGCCGCGACGGATTTCCAGGGTCGCGATGTAGGCCGTCATCAGTTTGGTCAGGCTGGCCGGCGGCAGGCGCTGGTCACCGTTGCTCTCGACCAGCACGTTGCCACTGGCAGCGTCCATGAGGACCCAGGACTTGGCAGCCAGTTGCGGTGAAGCCGGCACCATTTCAACCGCCCAGGCGGCCGGGGTGATGATCAGCGAGATAAGCAGGCACGTGCGTTTGGCTAAGGTGGTGATGTTCATCCGTCTCTCGAAATTGCTTATGGAAACTTGCCCTCGCGGGCAAAACTTATTCAGACAGCCCGCTTCCAGACTGTCACGTGTTCGGTTGCCCGCTCACCCCTTGCCCCCGGGTTTTTATTGTTCAACGAGCCAACAACCTGGGCCCAGGCCCGCGCACGGGCTTGAACCATCAATCTTTTATTATTCGGCAGTGACCACGCTGGGTTGCCCCAGGTTGGCCATGCGCACGCTGTTCTGTACTTGGGCGACTTCGCTCGGCGAGCCTATCGGGCCCATTCGCACACGGTGCAACGTCTGTTGATTACGCACGATGGAGCTGATGAAGACCGGTGCGTTGACCATACCGCTGAGCTTGGACCTTAACAGTTCTGCCGCATCCGGGTTGGCGAAAGCGCCGACCTGCAGGTATTGCCCGCCAGCCATCGAAGCGCCCGGCGCGGCATGGGGTACGACCACCGTGTCAGGCGCATGCTGTGCCGGTGGCGGCGTCCACTGCTCGATCTTGCCGGTTGAGTCGGTCACTTGCGGCTGCTGGGTTTGCGGTTCGTTAAGCATCAACGGCGCCGGTTTGCCGCGCTGGGCCCAATACTGCGCGGGGTCGATACCTTCGACCTTGACGCGCGCGGTACCGGTTTCGGCGTAACCGAGTTTCTTCGCGGCGGCGTAGGACAAGTCGATGATGCGGTCCGAATAGAACGGCCCACGGTCGTTGACGCGCAGGATCACCGTGCGGTTGTTGTCCAGGTTGGTCACCCGTACATAGCTGGGCAGCGGCAAGGTCTTGTGGGCCGCGCTCATGCCGTACAGGTCATACACTTCGCCGTTGGCGGTGTTCTGGCCATGAAACTTGGTGCCGTACCAGGATGCCGTACCCGACTGGACGTAAGTCTTGGAGTCCTGCAACGGGAAGTAGCTCTTACCCAGCACGGTATAGGGGTTGGCCTTGTACGGGCCGGTGTGCAGGGTTGGCGTGGCATCCGGGATCTTCGACACGTCGACGTCCCACCACGGCGCGCCGTCTTTGTGTGCGCGGTTGATGTCCAGGCCCGGCTGGGCACGGACGACTGCGCCGCCGGACTTTTGCGCCGGCGCGCGGCTGTTGGTGGTGGAACAACTGACGACCAGCAAGGACAACGCGGCGAACGCCACCAGCTTGAGCGGTTGTTTGAACGGCGATGCCCGCATTACTTGTTGCCCCGTGCTTGGACCAGCATGTCTGACAGCTGATGCACGGCCATGGCGTACATCACACTGCGGTTATAACGCGTGATTGCGTAAAAATTCTTCAGGCCCATCCAGTATTCCGGGCCGTTTTCGCCGTCGAGGCGGAACGCGGTCACTGGCATATCATCAGGCAGCGCATTCTGACTCGACCAGCCCAACGCCCGCAACTCCCCGACCGTCTTGGCCGGCTCGATGCCCTGGGTAAGCCCTTCATCGGCGCGATCGCCGGAGACATCGGCGCGAATCACCACCGGTTCGCCGCCGACCCAGCCGTGGCGCTTGAAGTAGCTGGCCACGCTGCCGATGGCGTCGTCGGGATTGCTCCAGATATTGATGTGCCCGTCACCGTCAAAGTCCACGGCATAGGCGCGAAAGCTGCTCGGCATGAACTGCGGCAAGCCCATCGCACCGGCGTAGGAGCCTTTGAGGGTAAGTGGGTCGACCTGTTCTTCGCGGGCCAGCAGCAGGAATTCGCGCAGCTCCTTGCGGAAGAAGTCGGCGCGGGGCGGGTAATCGAAGCCCAGGGTCGACAAAGCGTCGATCACCCGGTAACTGCCGGTATTGCGCCCATAAAAGGTTTCAATGCCGATGATCGCAACGATCACTTGGGCCGGCACACCGTATTCCTGTTCGGCGCGCGCCAATACCGCTTCGTGCTGGCGCCAGAAGTCAACGCCACGCGCCACGCGGGCGTCGGTCAGGAACATCGGACGGTATTCCTTCCACTGCTTCACACGTTCGGCAGGGCGGGAAATGGCATCAAGGATCGCCTGCTTTTTCTGGGCTTCGCGGAACACGCCCATCAGCTGTTCACCGGCAAAACCATAGTCGCGGGTCATTTCACCGACGAACTCGGCGACCTGGGGTGAACCATCGTAGTCACCGGCCTGCGCCTCTTGCGTTGCGCCCAGCAGCCCAATCAGGCCCATCCAGGACGCATGCCGAGTCGCCCAGCCGCGCATTACTTGCATTGACATCTTCACCTTATTCAAACCTGTGCGATCCATTTGCGATGCGTATGAATCGACATCAAAACCCCAAACGCTGACAGCAATGTCACCAGCGAAGTTCCGCCGTAGCTAATGAACGGCAACGGCACCCCCACCACCGGCAGCAGGCCACTGACCATACCGATGTTGACGAAAACGTAAACAAAAAACGTCATGGTCAGCGCGCCGGCCAGCAATTTGCCGAACAGCGTCTGCGCCTGCGCAGTGATCACCAGGCCGCGACCGATCAGCAGCAAATAGATCAGCAACAGCGCGCAAATGCCTACCAGGCCGAACTCTTCGCCCAATACCGCAATAATGAAGTCGGTGTGGCTCTCGGGCAAAAAGTCCAGGTGCGACTGGGTGCCCAGTAACCAACCTTTACCAAATACGCCGCCGGAACCGATGGCCGCCTTCGACTGGATGATGTTCCAGCCGGTGCCCAGCGGGTCGCTTTCGGGGTCGAGGAAGGTCAGGATCCGCTGCTTCTGGTAGTCGTGCATAAAGAAGAACCACATGGCCACGGCCACGGGCACGGCGGCGGCCAGCACGCTGAGGATCCAGCGCCAGCGCAGGCCGCCCATGAACAGCACGAACGCACCGCCGGCCAGGATCAGCAGCGAGGTACCGAGGTCCGGCTGGCGCACGATGAGGATAAACGGCACGCCGATCAGGATCAGGCTGATCCCCACGTGCTTGAGCTGCGGTGGCAAGGTGCGTTTGGACAAGTACCAGGCGATGGTCGCCGGCATCAGAATCTTCATGAATTCCGACGGTTGGAAGCGAATCACCCCCGGAATGTTGATCCAGCGGGTCGCGCCCATGGCGTTGTGGCCCATTACGTCCACGACCACCAGCAGTAACACGCCCGCTACATAACCGAGCGGCACCCAGCGCGCCATGAAGCGCGGCTCCAGCTGGGCGATCACTACCATCGACAACAAGCCCAGGCCGAACGACGACGCTTGCTTGATCAGCAGGTCCCAGTTCTTACCACTGGCCGAATACAACACGAACAGACTGCCGGCCGCCAGGGTCAGCAGCAGGATCAGCAACGGGCCGTCAATGTGCATGCGCTGCAGCAACGTCGCGCGGCGACGCATCACGTCCTCACTGGAGAGGATGCGGTCAAAATTACTCTTCACTGGCCGTAACCTCGGTGCTTGAAGGGGGGCCGCCATATTCGGGCTTGAGCCTGCCGTCGTCGGCCAACAGCCAGGCGTCCATCACTTGGCGCACCACGGGCGCGGCGACGCCGGAACCGGACTCGCCGTTCTCGACCATCACCGCCACCACGATCTTCGGGTCGTCCGCCGGCGCAAAACCGACGAACAGGGCATGGTCGCGGTGACGTTCCTGGACCTTGGAGCGGTCGTATTTTTCGCCCTGCTTGATTGCCACTACCTGGGCGGTACCGCTCTTGCCGGCGATACGGTATTGCGCGCCGATCGCCGCCTTGCGCGCGGTACCACGGGCGCCGTGCATGACTTGCTGCATGCCGTGGTTGACCTTGGTCCAGTCGGACGGGTCGCGCAGCACGATGTCCGGGATCGGGTTTTCATCCAAAGGCTTTTCGCCTTCGATGGTCCTGGCCAGGTGCGGGCGGTTCCAGATGCCTTTGTTGGCCACCAGCGCGGTAGCCTGGGCCAGCTGCAACGGTGTTGCCTGCATATAGCCCTGGCCGATGCCGAGGATCAGCGTTTCGCCAGGGAACCAGGCTTGGCGACGGGTCGCGCGCTTCCACTCCCGCGACGGCATCAGGCCTGGGGATTCTTCGAACATGTCCAGGGAGACTTTCTGGCCGAGGCCGAACTTACCCATGTAGGCGGACAAACGGTCGATACCCAGCTTATGGGCCAGGTCGTAAAAATAGGTGTCGTTGGAGCGCATGATCGCGGTGTCCAAATCGACATAGCCGTCACCGGTGCGGTTCCAGTTACGGTATTTGTGATCGTAGTTGGGCAGCATGTAGTAGCCCGGGTCGAACACGCGGCTGGAGGCCGTGACCACCCCTGCGTCCAACCCCGCAATTGCCACGGCCGGTTTGATCGTCGACCCCGGCGGATACAGGCCGCGCAGCACGCGGTTGAACAACGGGCGGTCGATGGAATCGCGCAACTCGGCGTAAGCCTTGAAGCTGATGCCCGTGACAAACAGGTTGGGGTCAAAGCTTGGCTGGCTGACCATCGCCAGCACTTCGCCGGTCTTCGGGTCCAGCGCGACCACCGCACCCCGTCGCCCGCCCAACGCCATCTCGGCCGCTTCCTGCAGCTTGATGTCCAGGCTCAACACGATGTCCTTGCCCGGTACCGGGTCGGTACGCTTGAGCACCCGCAGCACGCGGCCGCGGGCGTTGGTCTCGACTTCCTCGTAACCCACCTGGCCGTGCAGCTCGGGCTCGTAGAAACGCTCGATGCCGGTTTTGCCGATGTGGTGGGTGCCGCTGTAATTGACCGGGTCGAGGGTTTTCAGCTCTTTCTCGTTGATCCGCCCCATGTAGCCGACGGAGTGGGCAAAGTGCGGCCCTTGCGGGTAATGCCGCACCAACTGCGCCACCACTTCCACGCCCGGCAGACGGAACTGGTTTACCGCGATCCGCGCGATCTGCTCTTCGGTCAGCTCAAACAGGATGGGCACCGGCTCGAAAGGTCGGCGCCCCTGCTTCATGCGTTTCTCGAAGATCAACCGGTCTTCCGGCGTCAGTTGCAGCACCTCGACGATCACGTCGAGGACCTGCGCCCAGTCGCCGGAACGCTCGCGGGTCATGCTCAGGCTGAAGCTGGGCCGGTTATCCGCGACCACCACGCCATTACGGTCGAAAATCAGCCCACGGGTGGGCGGAATCGGCTGCACATGCACCCGGTTGTTTTCGGACAGCGTGGAGTGATAGTCGTACTGGATCACCTGCAGGAAATACAGGCGCGCAATCAACACCCCGATCAACCCCACCACCAAAAAAGCACCGAACACGACCCGAGCGCGTACCAGACGTGCGTCTTTCTCGTGGTCCTTGATGCGGATCGGTTGGGTCATCGGGAGGGGCGCAGATTATTTGTGGTAAGGGTGCCCGGACAGAACTGTCCAGGCGCGATACAGCTGTTCACCGATCAGGATCCTTACCAACGGGTGCGGCAGCGTCAGCGCCGACAGCGACCAACGCTGGTCCGCCCGCGCACAGACTTCCGGCGCCAGCCCTTCGGGGCCGCCGACCATGAAGTTGACCGTACGCGAATCCAGGCGCCAGCGATCCAGCTCCACCGCCAGTTGCTCGGTGCTCCAGGGCTTGCCGTGCACTTCAAGGGTGACGATGCGCTCGTTAGGGCCGACCTTGGCCAGCATGGCTTCGCCTTCCTGACGGATGAAGCGCGCCACGTCGGCATTCTTGCCCCGGGTATTGAGCGGTATTTCCACCAGTTCAAGCGAAAGCTCAGCGGGCAGACGCTTGGCATACTCGTGCCAGCCTTCTTCCACCCACTTGGGCATGCGTGAACCGACAGCGATCAGACGCAGGCGCACAGCCGTTCCTTATTCCTGGTCTTTGTTGAGCTTGTCGAAGTGCGCGTGGCCCACTTCCGGGCTGTGGTGCTTGCCATCGGCGGCACGGCTCTGCTCGGCGCCTTTCCATAGACGCTCCAGGTCATAGAACTGGCGAGCGTTGGAAGTCATCATGTGAACGATCACGTCGTCCATGTCCAGCAGCACCCAGTCGCTGTCGCCCTTGCCTTCTTCACCCAGCGGCTTCACGCCTTGGGCTTTGACGGCTTCGCGGACCTTGTCGAGCATCGCGCCGATCTGGCGGTTCGAGGTACCGGTGGCGATGATCATGTAGTCGGTGATGCTCTGCTTGTCGCGCACGTCCAGCACCTGGATGTCCTGGGCCTTCACGTCTTCCAGGGCCGCCACGGCGACTTTTACCAGCTCTTCGCCAGCCAGCTCAGGGCCAACATGGGCTTCAACCGGCAGCGGGGCGCTTTTGAAGGTGCCTTTGCGCTTAACTTTGCTTACGTCTTTGTTCGTCATATAAAACTCGTTTTGCTCGTATGTTCGGGCGCTCGCTGTACGACTGTACGTACGTTCAAGCGCGCCTTTTCAGTTCGACGCACGGTAAAGCCCGTGCGCATCGATGTAGGCCAGGACCGCGTCAGGCACCAGGAAACGTACCGACTTCCCGCTGGCCAGCAGTTGACGGATCTGGGTGGCGGACACCGCAAGCGGGGTCTGCCAGACGAATGCAATATTCCCGTTCGGCCCGGTCAGGGCCAAGGGGTCACTTACCGACCGCGCGGCCAGCAGGTTGCGCAAGGCATCCGGCGGTTCGCTGTCGGCATCCGGGCGTTGCAAAACCAGGATGTGGCAATGCTGGAGGAGTTCCTCCCAGCGATGCCAAGAGGGCAGGCCGCAAAATGCGTCCCAGCCCAAAAGCAGAAACAACTGGTCATCCGCGGCCAACTCGGCGCGCATCAGCTCCAGGGTGTCAACAGTGTAGGACGGTTTATCGCGCTTGAGCTCGCGGTCGTCCACCACCAGCGGCGCGATGCCCTGCACCGCCAACCGCACCATTTCCAGGCGCTGCTGCGGCGACACCTGCGGTGTATCGCGATGGGGCGGCCGGGCGTTGGGCATCACGCGCAACTCATCCAGCGCGAGGGCATCCGCGACTTCCAGGGCACTGCGCAAATGGCCGATGTGCACGGGGTCGAAGGTACCGCCGAGCAGCCCGATGCGTTTAGCCATCAAGTGCGCACATGACCGTCGCCGAACACCACGTACTTCTCGCTGGTCAGGCCTTCCAGGCCAACCGGGCCGCGCGCATGGAGCTTGTCGGTGGAAATACCGATCTCCGCGCCCAGGCCATACTCGAAGCCGTCGGCAAAACGCGTGGAGGCGTTGATCATCACCGAAGCGGAATCCACTTCGTTGAGGAAGCGCCGCGCATCGCTGAAATGCTCGGAAACGATGGCGTCAGTGTGCTTGGAGCCATAGGTGTTGATGTGTTCGATGGCCTCGTCCAGGTCGTCGACAATCTTGATCGACAGGATCGGTGCCGTGTATTCGGTGTACCAGTCCAGCTCGGTCGCCTCGATCACGTCCGCCCCCAGCAGCGCTCGGGTGCGCTCGCAACCCCGCAGTTCCACGCCCTTGTCGCGGTAGATGGCAGCCAGCGGCGGCAGCACGCGATCGGCAATGCCGACGTGCACCAGCAGGGTTTCCATGGTATTGCACGGGGCGTAGCGGTGGGTCTTGGCGTTGTCGGCGATGCGGATCGCCTTGTCGATATCGGCGGCGATGTCGATGAACACGTGGCATACACCGTCCAGGTGCTTGATGACCGGCACCTTGGCATCACGGCTGACGCGTTCGATCAGGCTCTTGCCACCGCGCGGCACAATCACGTCGACGAATTCCGGCATGGTGATCAGCGCCCCCACGGCGGCGCGGTCGGTGGTCTCAACCACTTGCACCACTTCGGCGGGCAACTCGGCCACGGCCAGGCCCTGTTGAATGCAGGCAGCGATGGCACGATTGGAATTGATCGCCTCGGAACCGCCACGCAGGATGGTGGCGTTACCGGACTTGAGGCACAGGCTCGCGGCGTCGATGGTCACGTTCGGACGCGACTCGTAAATGATGCCGATCACGCCCAGGGGCACGCGCATCTTGCCGACCTGGATGCCGGACGGCAGGTAACGCATGTCGCGGATTTCACCGATGGGGTCAGGCAGCTTGGCCACCTGACGCAGGCCTTCGATCATGTCGTCGATGCGTGCCGGGGTCAGCGCCAGGCGGTCCAGCAAGGCCGGCTCCAGGCCATTGGCGCGGCCGTTGGCCAGGTCCTGTTCATTGGCGGCGGTGAGCTCGGAGCGCGAAGCATCCAGAGCGTCGGCGGCGGCCAGCAAGGCACGGTTCTTCTGCGCGGTGCTCGCACGGGCGATCAACCGCGAGGCCTGACGGGCAGCGCGACCCAGGCGGGTCATGTAGTCAAGAACGGACTCAGTCATGGTCAGGGAGTCTTGGCAAAGAGGAAAGCGGCAGATTATAGCTGTGACGCCGCCCGACTGACAGCGGTGAGGGGCGGATGGTCGAAATGAACTGTAAAAACCTGGGGTTCAGCGGTAATTAAGGTGGGAGTTGTTATGATTCGGTCACATTTAGCCGTATTTACCCCTGACCGCCATGCCCAGCTCATCGCCCCAACGCCCCGCCAGCGCCCTGCCCGACCGCTTCTTCGACCGGGACGCGCAAATCCTCGCGCAAGCATTGCTCGGAAAAGTCATACGCCATCGTGTCGGCGAAATCTGGCTTTCGGCGCGAATTATTGAAACCGAAGCGTATTACGTGGCCGAAAAAGGCAGTCACGCTTCATTGGGCTACACAGAAAAACGTAAGGCTTTGTTTCTGGATGGTGGCCATATCTACATGTACTACGCCCGTGGCGGCGACTCCCTGAACTTCAGCGCCCATGGGCCGGGCAATGCCGTGCTGATCAAATCAGCGTATCCATGGGTCGACGACGTGTCCGGCCCGGCCAGCCTGGCGCAGATGCTGCTGAACAACCCGAACGCCGATGGCAGCCCGCGCGCCGCGCAAAAGCTGTGCGCCGGCCAGACACTGCTGTGCAAAGCCCTGGGGTTGAAGGTACCGATGTGGGACGCCAAGCGCTTCGATCAGGCGTTGCTCTACGTTGAAGACGTGGGCCAGACCCCGACGCAGATCATACAAACCACCCGCCTGGGCATCCCCAGCGGCCGCGATGAACACCTGATGTACCGCTTCGTCGATGCAGGCTATGCGCCATATTGCACACGGAACCCGCTGCGCCGGGGCCAGGTCGAAGGCCGCGACTACGTTTTGATTTGAATGGATCTAGACGGCTGCAACACAGCAGATCAAGTTATGTATTACATAGAGGGAGTGACGTTGTATGGGCCAATGGCTCGATAGCATTACCGGCTGGCTGACCCTGAACCCCGAATGGCTGGCGGTCGCGGTGTTTATCGTCGCCTGTGTGGAGTGCCTGGCCATTGCCGGGCTGATCGTGCCGGGCACGGTTTTATTGTTTGCGATTGCGGCGCTGGCCGGCAGCGGCGCGCTGTCATTGAGCGAAACCCTGCTGGTGGGCTTCCTGGGGGGGCTACTCGGGGACGGGATTTCCTATTACCTGGGTCGACATTTCCATCAGAACATCCGGCGCCTGCCCGGCCTTCGCCATCACCCCGAATGGATGAACGGCGCTGAAACCTACTTCCACAAATACGGCATCGCCAGCCTGCTGGTCGGACGCTTCATCGGCCCGCTGCGCCCCATGCTGCCGATGGTGGCCGGGATGTGCGACATGCCGTTTCCGCGCTTCGCGGTGGTGAGCATTGTGGCCGCCGCGGGCTGGTCGGTCGCCTATCTGCTGCCGGGCTGGGCGACTGGTGCCGCCTTCCGCCTGCCGTTGCCCGAAGGTTTCTGGCCCGAGGCGGCGGTGGTGGCTGCGTGCCTTGCTGTGTTGATTGGGCTCAGCCTGAACAGCAGCTTGCGCGGCCATCGTCGCGCCACCTTGTGGGTCGGCTGCGCCAGCCTGACGTTGTTGATCGCCGTGTTTATCGGCTATCACTCGCTGGACAACTTTGACCAGGGCCTGAGCGCCCTCGTGCAGGAGCATCGTAGCCCGTGGCTCGACGAAGTCATGGTGCGGATCACCCAACTGGGTGAGTTCAAGAAAATGTTTTTCGCCAGCGCCGTGTTCACCGGCCTGCTGTTACTGGCGCGGCAATGGCGTCATGCTGTGTTCGTCGGCGCCACGTTGGCCGGGTCTGCTGTCATCAATACGGGAACCAAGCTGTTTTTCGCCCGTGGCCGCCCGGAAATCCTTACAGACCCACTGACCAGTTTCAGCATGCCCAGCGGCCATGCGTCCGGCGCGTTCGCGTTTTTCCTGGCGTTGGCGGTATTGGCCGGTCGTGGACAACCCATCCGGCTGCGCCTGACCTGGATGCTGCTGGGCTGCATTCCCGCGGCGTTCATTGCGCTGTCGCGGGTCTACCTCGGCGCCCATTGGCCCACCGACATCCTGGCCGGCACGCTGCTGGCGATGACGGTGTGTGCATTCAGCCTGGGCGCCAGCGAGTATCGAAGCCCGCTGCCGGCCATGTCGCAAAAGACCTGGTGGCTGCTGTTACCGGCGCTGATCGCGGTGCTGAGCTTCATCGCGCTCACCGGCACCCCTCACGCCCTGCTCCGATATGCCTACTGACCCTTGGCCGGGCCGATCCAATCGACGGAGGCGGCTCGGCGCTCAACGCAGCGTTCACGCCGCTCTAGCAACATCTCATCGGCAATTTCCGCCGCGCGCTCGGCGATGTACTCCGGGCCGCGGTTTGCATCTTGCTGGATCAGTTGCGCGGTCACGCTGATGAGAAACCCGTCCCAGACCGCCTGCTCCGAGTGCGCTAGCCGAATCATGTTCATCCCCTGACCCTGAGTGTGTGATCGGAGACTATTTCAGGCCCCGCGCACGGGACAACGAAGGAACGTCTGATAACAACGCCGGATATTTCCGAAGTCAGTTGAACAGCTCACCCTGCAACTCATCCAGTAACATCTGGATCGCGTCCAGCCGCTGCTGCGGGTCGTCGAGTTGCAGCAGGTCGATCTTGTCGGCCTCGGTGAAGGGCAGCAGATACGCCAGCTGGTTGCCCAAGGCTTGCTGCCCTTCGGCGCGGGCGTCCATGTCCAGCGAGGCCACCATCGGGTGCTCGGCCAATGCCTGCAGCAGCGCCAGCAAGTCGGCATCCTCTTCTTCCAGCGGCTGGTCCGGCAGGTCTTCGAGCCATTGCACGTCGGCCACCAGCAATTGGTCCTTCTGCACGCCGGCGTCACGTACCCGGAACCGGCGACCGCCTTCCACGCGAATGCCCAGCAGGCCGTTGTCCTGCTGCTTGAAGTCGCGAATCAGCGCTTCACAGCCGATCAGCGCGTAGCCGTCCGGGGCCATGCCTACCTCCTTACCGTCGAGGATGCACACCACGCCGAAGCTTTCGCCTTTTTTCATGCAGCGGCTGATCATGTCCAAGTAGCGCGCCTCGAACAATTGCAGGTCGAGGGTGCAGCCAGGGAACAGCACGGTATTGAGCGGGAACAGCGCCAGACTCATAAAGGTTTCCTTAAACCCGGTTTAAACGATCACCGACACGGCCAGCGGCAGGAACACTGCCGTGGCCACGCCCATCAGACTCATGGCCAGCGCTGCAAAGGCGCCGCACTCTTCGCTTTCCTGCAAGGCCACCGAGGTGCCGACAGCATGGGCGGTCATGCCCAGCGCCATGCCGCGCGCTTCCGGGCTGTGCACGCCCAACCGTGACAAATACGCCGGGCCGATCATCGCACCCACCACCCCGGTGATCAGCACAAACACCGCCGCCAGCGCCGCCACGCCCCCGATCTGCTCGGCCACCAGCATGGCAATCGGCGAGGTCACCGACTTAGGCGCCATGGTCATCAACATCATGTGTTCGGCGCCAAACCACCTACCCAGCACGACACAGAGCCCGGTAGCCAGCACACCGCCTACCACCAGCGTAGTAAAAATCGGCCAGAACAATTGGCGGATGCGCCGCAGGTTCAAATAAAGCGGTACGGCCAGGGCCACCGTCGCCGGGCCCAGCAGGATGCCCATGATTTCGGTGCTCTTGCGGTACTCGGCGTAGCTCAGGCCACAGGTCAGCAACACGCCGATCACCAGCAGCATGGACACCAGCACCGGCTGCAGGAAGATCCAGCGGGTTTTCTCGAAACCTGCGAGTACCACTTGATAAGCGCCGAGGGTGATGCCGATGCCAAACAACGGATGGTGGATCACCGCCGTCCACGCGCCCTGCCAGTCGAAGGTCATTGATCCTTCTCCTTGCGCTTGACCATCTGTTGCATCAGCACGCCGACAAAGCCCATGGCGATCACCAGCGACAGCACCAGCGCGCCGACGATGGCCCAGAAATCAGCGGCGATGTCCTTGGCATACACCATGACCCCCACCGCCGGCGGCACCAGCAGTAACGGCAGGTACCGCAACAGGCTGCTGGCCGCCAGGCTCAATGGCTCGCCGACTTCACCTCGCCAGACCAGAAAGCCCAACATCAGCAGCAACCCGATGATCGGGCCCGGCAGCACCGGCAACAGCAAATGGTTGATTGCGGTGCCGATCAGTTGAAACAGCACCAGCCAGGTCAGGCCACGTAACAGCATCCGTTCTTCCCCCTCAAGACTCGCCCGCATTATAAGCACGCCCGCCCTATGCACCGGCATTCGCCAAAAGCATGGTGGGTTGACCGGGCTGATTGGCCATGATGATCTACATTGGTTCTCTGTAACCCATAAAACCCCGACGTTGTGCACCGCATGATGAACCAAGGAGAGACGCAATGCCCTATGTACCCGTAGCGCAGCTCAAAGACTATGTCGGCAAGGAACTGGGACGTTCCGAGTGGCTCACCATCGACCAGGCGCGCATCAACCTGTTCGCCGAGGCCACGGGCGACCACCAGTTCATCCATGTCGACCCGGTCAAGGCCGCGCAGACTCCGTTTGGCAGCACCATCGCCCACGGTTTCCTGTCGCTGTCGCTGATGCCCAAGTTGATGGAAGACATCCTGATCATGCCTGAAGGCCTGAAGATGGCGGTCAACTACGGTCTGGACAGTGTGCGCTTTATCCAGCCGGTGAAGGTCAACTCCAAGGTGCGCCTGAACGTGACCCTCACCGACGTCACCGAGAAAAAGCCTGGCCAATGGCTGTTCAAGGCCACCGCCACCCTGGAAATCGAAGGGCAGGAAAAACCGGCTTACATTGCTGAGTCGTTGTCGCTCTGCTTCGTGTAAGCCTTCCCTGTGGTGAGGGATAAAACCTCACCACAGTGTATGTAAATTTATGTATGTAACTCGCAGCTGCGGCATACTCGGCGCTCAATTATCCGGATCCCGCTATGCGCCCACTCGCTCCCCTCGCCCTTGCCCTGTTGCTCACCGCTTGCGGAGATGGCGAATCGCTGTTGCCGCCCGATGCGCGCCTGCCCGACGGCGGACGCTACCGGGGCGATGTGGTCAATGGCTTGCTGCAAGGCCAGGGGCGCGTGGACTACCCCAACGGCAGTTGGTACGCCGGCCAGTTCGACAAAGGCCAATGGCACGGCCAGGGCGAGTGGCATGGCAGCAATGGCGAAGTCTATAAAGGCCAGTTCCAGCAGGGTTTGTTCGATGGCCAGGGCAGCCTGACCACCGCGGGCAGCCACTATGTGGGCGGCTTCAAGAATGGCCGGCGCAACGGCGAAGGCACCCTCAAAGAGGGGCAAATGACCTATCGCGGCGAATTCAAGGACGACCAGTATTCGGGCCTCGGTCGTCTGGAACTGGCTGACGGCAGTCAGTATCAAGGCCAGTTCGCCCACGGCAAACCGAATGGCGAAGGCCAGCGCAACGATGACAGCGGCAACCAGTTCAGCGGCCATTTCGTCGATGGCCAACTGGAAGGCAACGGTACGTTCAACAGTGCCGACGGCGATATCTATGTCGGCCAGTTCAAACAGAACCAGCTCAACGGCAAGGGCCGCTATGAGAACGCCGACGGCGACGTGTGGATCGGCCAGTTCAAGGAGGGCGCGCTCAGCGGCAAAGGCGAATTGATCGGCGTCGACGGCAGCCACTATGTCGGCCAGTTCAGCGATTGGCGCTTTACCGGTGAGGGCCGCCTGAACCTGTCCGACGGCAGTTTCTATATCGGTGGTTTCGACAGCGACAGCTATCAAGGCAAAGGCACCCTTGTCCTTACTGACGGCACCGTACACGCCGGCACCTGGGTCAATGGCATGCGCGTGCGCGATGCCGACGGAAAACTGTTGCCCGACCCTCTGGAAATCGGCGTACTAGCCCAGGGCCACCTTCTGGATGCGGCCCTTGCCGCCGTGCCCGCCTCCGCCCCCGCCGTAGAGCTCTATACCCTGGCCGTGGCCGGCGACGGTAAACAAAGCGTGTTCCTGCGCGAGGCCGACTACGTCAGTAACCTGCTCGCCACCCGGTTCGGCGCGCGTGGGCAGATTCGCCTGGTCAATCACCGCGACCACATCGCCGACCGCCCCTTGGCCACGCGCGAAAGCCTGCGTCGCGCCGTGCAAACCCTGGCCGAGCGCACCGGCCCGGAAGACCTGGTATTTATCTACATGACCAGCCACGGCACCCACGAACACGAACTGGTGCTGGACCAACCGCGCATGGAGCTGGCCGATTTGCCTGCCGATGAGTTGGCCGCCGTACTGGCACCGTTGAAGAACCGCGACAAAATCGTGGTGATTTCGGCCTGCTACTCCGGCGGGTTCATCCCGGCGCTGAAAGATGAACGCACCCTGATCATGACCGCCTCGCGGGCCGACCGGGTGTCCTTCGGGTGTTCCGAGGAAGCTGACTTCACCTACTTTGGCGATGCCCTCTTCGCCCAAGCCTTCAACCAGACCGACGACTTGCAGCAAGCCTTCAAGCTGGCACAACTGCAGGTGGCCGAACGCGAACAGGCGGACAACTTCGAAGCCTCCGAACCGCAGATCTGGGCCCCCAAGGGCGTCATCGCCCACTGGCAATTATTACGCAAACAGCAGGCACGAAAAGCGCTCGAAAGCGTCTCAATGAATAGCAAGGAAGCCAAAGGCAACTAAGCTGAACTGTGTAACAAGGGGGAAACACCATGTACCTGACGCCTCAGCATATCTTGCTCGCCGGAGCTTCCGGCCTTACCGGCGAACACCTGCTTGACCGCCTGCTCAACGAACCCACCGTCACCCGCGTGCTCGCACCCAGCCGCAAACCATTGGCCGAACACCCGCGCCTGGAAAACCCGGTGGGCGACCCGGCCGTGTTTCTGCCGCAACTGAGTGGCCGGGTGGACATCGCCTTCTGCTGCCTCGGCACCACGATCAAACAGGCAGGCTCCGAAGCCGCCTTCCGCGCCGTCGACCTGGACATGGTCGTGGCGTTCGCCAAGCGTGCGCGGGAAATGGGCGCGCGGCACCTGATCGTGATCAGCGCGATCGGCGCCGACCCGAAATCCTCGGTGTTCTATAACCGGGTCAAAGGGGAAATGGAACAGGCGCTGAAGACCCAGGACTGGCCACAACTGACCATCGTGCGGCCGTCGTTGCTGCTGGGGGAGCGGTTGGAGCCGCGCTTGGCCGAACAATTGGCCGGGCCGTTGTCGCGGTTGATTCCGGGCAAGTACCACGGCATCGAAGTGTGCGAACTGGCGCGAGCCATGTGGCGCCTGGCGCTGGAAGAGCAGGATGGGGTGCGGGTGGTGGAATCGGATGAGTTGCGCAAGCTAGGTAAGTAATGTTGCGGTGACCGGGCAAGCCTGTTCAAAGGCTGAAAATCTCCCTGTAGTGAGCGGGCTTGCCCCGCGCTGGGCTGCGAAGCGGCCCCAAACCAGGCGAATGGTGTTTACCTGAAGTTCGGCGGTGTATTTATTGGGGCCGCTTCGCAGCCCAGCGCGGGGCAAGCCCGCTCACTACAAAGATGGGCCCTATAGGCCGCCTGTGGCGTTGAATCCAACGCCCAGCACCGTCAACACCGACAGCGGCAACAACAAGGTATCGAGCAACGCACTCGCCGGCAGGTCCACACCCGGATAAGTCGGCGCCTCAGCACCAAACCGATCCTTGGCGCAGCAACCACCGTTCATTGCATACAAATCCAACCGCGTGCCGGCATACACCACTGGCGCGTTTGGCTGCGCGGCATCCAAGGTGCGCGCAGTGGCGCAGCCCGTGAGTTGCAACGCCAGCAAGATCAGCAGGGCCTTATTCATCGCTGCTCAAATGGTGTTCACCCCAACGCGGCAGCATATCCTGGGGGATGTTCAGCAGGTTGAGAATACGCGCCACTACAAAGTCCACCAGGTCATCGATGGTCTGCGGCTGGTGATAGAAACCGGGCGAGGCCGGCAGAATCGTCACGCCCATGTTCGACAATTTGAGCATGTGCTCCAGGTGAATACTCGAATACGGCGCTTCACGCGGCACCAGGATCAACTGGCGGCGCTCCTTCAAGGTGACGTCGGCCGCGCGCTCGATCAGGTTGTTGCAGGCACCGGTGGCAATCGCCGACAAGGTGCCCGTGGAACATGGCACCACCACCATCGCCGCCGGGGCACCCGAGCCGGAGGCCACGGGCGACATCCAGTCCTCTTTGCCGTAGACCTTGATCTGCCCCGCCGCCGCACCGGTGTACTCAGTGAGGAAGGCCTGCATCATCTGCACTTTGGGCGGCAACGCCACGTCGGTCTCAGTGGCCATGACCAATTGCGCGGCCTTGGAGATGAGGAAGTGTACTTCGCGCTCTTCGCGCACCAGGCAATCCAACAGCCGCAGGCCATAGGGCGCGCCCGATGCACCGGTCATCGCCAGGGTGACACGTTCCGGCCCGCTCATTTCAGCGCCTCGGCCAACTTGCCGTGCAGGCCGCCGAAGCCGCCGTTGCTCATGACCACCACGTGGGTACCGGGTTTGGCCTGCTGCCGAACGTGCTCAATGATGCCCTCGATGCTATCGCAGACGGTGGAGGGCACGGTGCACAGGGCGGCGATGCCCGGCAGGTCCCAGCCGAGGTTGGCGGGGGCATACCACACCGCCTCGTCGGCATCGTTGACGCTTTCGGGCAAACCATCGCGGTGCGCGCCGAGTTTCATGGAGTTGGAGCGCGGTTCGATGATCGCAATGATCGGCGCATCACCGACACGCTTGCGCAGGCCATCCAATGTGGTAGCAATGGCCGTCGGGTGGTGGGCAAAGTCGTCGTAGATGGTAATCCCATTCACGTCGGCGACTTTTTCCATACGCCGCTTTACGCTCTTGAATGCGCTCAAGGCGGCAATGCCCATGGACGGCACCACGCCCACATGCCGCGCAGCCGCCAGGGTCACCAAGGCATTGGCGACGTTGTGCTGGCCGGTCATGTCCCAATCGACAATGCCCTGGGCTTCGCCGTCGAACAGCACTTCAAACTTGGAACCGTCTTCGCTGAGCAGCTTGACCTGCCACTGCCCGCCCGCCCCGGTGGTCTGCACCGGGGTCCAGCAGCCCATCTCGATCACACGCTGCAAGGCGGGCTCGGTGGTCGGGTGGATCACCAGGCCTTCGCTTGGAATAGTGCGCACCAAATGGTGGAACTGCCGCTCGATGGCCGGCAGATCGGGGAAGATATCGGCGTGATCGAATTCCAGGTTGTTCAGGATCGCCGTGCGCGGGCGGTAGTGAACGAACTTGGAGCGCTTGTCGAAGAAGGCGCTGTCGTATTCGTCTGCCTCGATCACGAAGAACGGCGTATCACCCAAACGCGCGGAGACCGAGAAGTTCTGCGGCACACCGCCGATCAGGAAACCCGGGCTCATGCCCGCGTGCTCCAGCACCCAGGCCAGCATGCTGCTGGTGGTGGTCTTGCCGTGGGTGCCGGCAACCGCCAGCACCCACCGGCCTTGCAACACATGGTCGGCCAGCCATTGCGGGCCAGACACATAAGGCAAACCTTTATTGAGTACGTACTCGACCGCCGGGTTGCCACGCGACATGGCGTTGCCGATCACCACCAGGTCCGGCACCGGGTTGAATTGCGCGGGGTCGTAGCCTTGGGTCAACGCAATGCCCTGAGCCTCGAGTTGCGTGCTCATGGGCGGGTAAACGTTGGCGTCGGAGCCGGTGACGTGATGGCCCAGCTCTTTGGCCAGTACCGCCATCGAGCCCATGAACGTGCCGCAAATACCGAGAATATGAATGTGCATAGTCGACCTCGTAAAACATCGAGGCAGGTTAGCGCAGGGGGGCGAAAATCGCACCCTTTAGCTGAGGGCATGGCGTGCAATGCCGTGCCTGCGCAGCTTTCTATACAGCGTGTTGCGGCTGACGCCCAACTGCTCCGCCGTGTGCGTCATGTGCCAGCGCTGTTGCTGCAAAGCGGTCAGCAATGCCAGGCGCTCTGCGTCTTCCAGCGGCGACTCTGCGGGCCTGGCCTGCGCGACGACCACCGGGCGGGCCTGGCGAATCTGCGCGGGCAAGTCCTCAAGCGCTACGCGCCCTTCATCACACAGCGCCACCAACGTACGCAGCACCGTGCGCAACTGGCGCACGTTACCCGGCCAGGCAAATGCCAACAGCGCCATACGCGCCGCCGGGTCGAGCGCCACCGCTTCGCCGTTGGCCTCCTGCGCCAGCAGGAAGTCCAGCAACTGGGATTTATCACTGCGCTCGCGCAAAGCGGGCAACCCGACTTCCAGGCCATTGAGCCGGTAATACAAGTCCTCGCGGAAGCTGCCGTCCTGCACACGATCCAGCAAATTCCGGTGGGTTGCGCTGATAATTCGTACGTTCACAGCCTGGGGCTCACCGCCGAGCGGGACCACCAGCCGATCCTCCAGCACCCTTAATAAACGGGTTTGCAGCGCCAGGGGCATATCGCCGATTTCATCGAGGAACAGGGTGCCGCCATCGGCCTGCTGCAACTTGCCTTGCATGCCCTCTTTGCGCGCGCCGGTAAAGCTGCCGCCGCGATAGCCGAACAGTTCGCTTTCGATCAGGCTTTCCGGGATGGCGGCGCAGTTGAGCGCCACGAATGCCTTGTCGGCACGCTGGCTGGCCTGGTGCACCGCCTTGGCGAAGGCCTCTTTACCGGAACCGGTTTCGCCATTGATCAGCAACGGCACATCGCGCTCGAATACCCGCAGCGCCTTGCTGAAGTCCCGTTGCAGCGCCGGATCGCCCAGGCAGATGCCGGGCAGGCGCGGCCGCTCCACCACGGCAGGCCTGGCGACCGGTGCGGGAACGCTGCGCGCCTGGCCGCGCAGCGCCGCGAACAGCGGCCGGCCATCACGGGTACGCAGCGGCCAACTGGCCGTGGCATTGGCACTGGCGCGCCCGAGCAACTGGTCCAGGGAGCATTCGAAAAACGCCTCCACCGGCTGCCCCAACAAGCCGCCACGCAGCTGCCCCAGCAGGTTCAGCGCGCTCTGGTTGACGGCACAAATGCGCCCGTTGCCATCAAACGCCAGCAGCCCTTCGCTGAACAGGCCCACCGACTCCGCCTGCAGATGAAAACGCAGCAACCAGTGGTGTTCAAAGTGACGCAGGAAGTAGCAACTCTCGATCATCTTCGCCGACAGGTTCACCAACGCCATGGTGTGAAACTGGCTCTGGCGCGACACGGCTTCGCGCGCCGACGACACATCCAGCACGGCCAGCAGGTCACCGTGGGGATCGAACACCGGGCTAGCCGAACACGTCAGCCCGGTATGCCGGCCACGAAAGTGCTCATCGCGATGGATGGTCAGGGATTGGCGCTCCACCAGGCAGGTGCCGATGCCATTGGTGCCTTCGCAGGCTTCGCTCCAATCCGCCCCCAGCCACAGCCCGGCGCGCTCGAAAATCTTACGCTCGGACGGCGCAGTGACACAGTTGAGGATCACGCCCCGCGCATCCGTGAGCAGCACGGCGTGCCCCGCGCCCGAGAGCTGCTGATGCAGGCTGTTCATCTCGCTGCCTGCGATGTGCAGCACCTGTTGCAGACGCTCGCGGCTTTCCAGCAGGCGGCCGTGTTCGAGCACGGTGGGGGCAATGGTTTGCGCAGGGTCGAGGTGGTAGTCCTCCAGACAACGCAGCCAGGAGCGGGCGATGGAGGGGTCGCTGGACGGGTCGCGGCCATGCGCCACGGTGAGCACCTGCTGGGCATGGCGACTGAAATGATCGTTGTGCATTTCTTATTATTCTCCCTGCGTGAGAGCGCCCAGCATCCCCCAGCCATCCGACCAATGCAATCCCGGGCCGACCCACTGGTCACGGGCTGTACCGTATATGGCACAAACTGTCACATGACCTGTATCAGCCCTGCCACAGCAACGCCTTGCAACAATGCCCAAGCCCTTGATTTCCCTGGCCCACGAAGCGGTGGCCCAACCTTTGCTCTACGCTTTATCAAGCGCTTGCTGCGCTGCGCTCCCAATAAACATAAAAGCCAGGAGATACCCACCATGCGTTACGCACACCCCGGTACTGAAGGCGCCATCGTTTCGTTCAAGGCCAAGTACGGCAACTACATCGGTGGCGAGTTCGTTGCGCCGGTCGATGGCAACTACTTCACCAACACCTCGCCGGTCAACGGCAAGCCCATCGCCGAATTCCCGCGCTCCACGGCCAAAGACATCGACAAAGCCCTGGACGCCGCCCATGCCGCCGCCGACGCCTGGGGCAAGACCTCGGCCCAGGACCGCTCGCTGGTCCTGCTGAAAATCGCCGACCGCATCGAACAGAACCTCGAACTGCTGGCCATTACCGAAACCTGGGACAACGGCAAGGCCGTGCGTGAAACCCTCAACGCCGACATTCCGCTGGCGGCCGACCACTTCCGCTATTTCGCCGGTTGCATCCGTGCCCAGGAAGGCACCAGCGCCGAAATCAATGAACACACCGCGTCCTATCACTTCCATGAGCCACTGGGCGTGGTTGGCCAGATCATCCCGTGGAACTTCCCGCTGCTGATGGCGGCATGGAAGCTTGCCCCGGCCCTGGCCGCCGGTAACTGCGTGGTGCTCAAGCCTGCCGAGCAAACCCCGCTGGGCATCAACGTGCTGATGGAATTAATCGGCGACCTGCTGCCGCCGGGCGTACTGAACGTGGTGCACGGTTTCGGTAGAGAAGCCGGCGAAGCCCTGGCCACCAGCAAACGCATCGCCAAGATTGCCTTCACCGGTTCCACGCCAGTGGGCTCGCACATCATGCATGCGGCGGCCGAGAATATTATTCCGTCGACGGTGGAGCTGGGCGGCAAGTCGCCGAACATCTTCTTTGCCGACATCATGAAGGCCGAACCGTCGTTTATCGAAAAGGCTGCCGAAGGCCTGGTGCTGGCGTTCTTCAACCAAGGTGAAGTGTGCACCTGCCCGTCCCGCGCACTGGTGGAAGAGTCGATCTACGACGACTTCATGAAAGTGGTGATGAAGAAGATCGAGTCGATCAAACGTGGCGACCCGCTCGACACCGACACCATGGTCGGCGCCCAGGCGTCCGAGCAGCAGTTCGACAAGATCCTGTCCTACCTGGAAATCGCCAAGGGCGAAGGCGCGCAACTGCTGACCGGCGGCAAGGTCGAGAAGCTCACCGGCGATATGGCCGGCGGCTATTACATCCAGCCGACCCTGCTCAAGGGCACCAATGAAATGCGCGTGTTCCAGGAAGAAATCTTCGGCCCGGTGGTGAGCATCACCACCTTCAAGGACGAAGCCGAAGCCCTGGCCATTGCCAACGACACCGAGTTCGGCCTGGGCGCCGGGGTGTGGACCCGCGACATCAACCGCGCCTACCGCATGGGCCGGGCGATCAAGGCGGGCCGCGTGTGGACCAACTGCTACCACCTGTACCCGGCGCATGCCGCATTCGGTGGCTACAAGAAGTCCGGCGTGGGGCGTGAAACCCACAAGATGATGTTGGATCACTACCAGCAGACCAAGAACTTGCTGGTGAGTTACGACATTAATCCACTGGGCTTCTTTTAACTAACCCGCCTCCCACATTTGAAATGCAATCAAATGTGGGAGGGGGCTTGCCCCCGATTGCAGTGTGTCAGCCCCTAACTTTTTAACTGATCCACCGTCATCGGGGGCAAGCCCACTCCCACCGTTTTAGATCTTCATAAGTACTTGCGAAGTGCATCCGGCACAAAGATGCCGAACTAAAAAAAATAACAACGAAAGGTACTTTCCCATGCCTAGCGAACCTACAAGTTCATCCGTCGACTTTGAAAAAGTCGACTCCCAATACTTCCAACAACGCGAATTGAAAAAAGGCGCCGCCGGCTGGGTGCTGTTAGTCGGCCTTGGCGTTGCCTACGTGATCTCCGGTGACTACGCCGGTTGGAACTTCGGCCTGGCCCAAGGTGGCTGGGGCGGCATGTTCCTGGCCACCTTGCTGATGGCCACCATGTACCTGTGCATGTGTTTTTCCCTCGCCGAACTGTCGTCCATGATCCCCACCGCCGGCGGTGGCTACGGCTTTGCCCGCAGCGCCTTCGGCCCCTGGGGCGGGTTCCTCACCGGCACGGCCATCCTGATCGAATACGCCATCGCCCCCGCCGCCATCGCGGTGTTTATCGGCGCCTATTGCGAATCGCTGTTCGGCATCGGCGGCTGGATGATTTACCTGGCGTTCTACATCATTTTTATCGGCATCCACATCTTCGGTGTCGGCGAAGCCTTGAAGCTGATGTTTGTGATTACGGCCGTTGCTGCGATTGCGCTGGGGGTATTCCTGGTCGCCATGGTGCCGCACTTCAACGTCGCCAACCTGCTGGATATCCCGGTGAGCGAGGCCAAGGGCGCCAGCACTTTCCTGCCCTTCGGCTACGTGGGTGTGTGGGCGGCGATTCCGTATGCCATCTGGTTTTTCCTGGCGGTAGAGGGTGTACCCCTGGCCGCTGAAGAGACCAAGAACCCGAAGCGCGACCTGCCGCGCGGCTTGATCGGCGCCATTGTGGTGCTGACCAGTTTTGCCCTGCTGATCCTGGTGATTGCTCCAGGGGGCGCCGGCACTTATGCGCTGGTCAAGTCCGGCAACCCACTGGTAGAAGCGCTGGCCTTGGCCTACGGCGGCTCGACCTGGATGGGCAGCTTCGTCAACCTGGTCGGCCTGGCAGGGCTGATCGCGAGCTTTTTCTCGATCATCTACGCCTATTCGCGGCAGATCTTCGCCCTGTCCCGCGCCGGCTACCTGTCGCGCAAACTGTCCCAGACCAATAAAAGCAAGGCACCCGTGCTGGCCCTGGTGATCCCCGGCATCATCGGCTTTGGCCTGTCGCTGACCGGCCAGGGTGATCTGCTGATTCTGGTAGCGGTGTTCGGCGCGACCATTTCCTATGTGCTGATGATGGCCGCGCACATCACCTTGCGCATCCGTCGCCCCAAAATGGATCGCCCGTACCGCACGCCGGGCGGTATTTTCACCTCAGGCGTTGCGCTGGTGCTGGCCTGTGTGGCCGTAGTGGCGGGCTTTCTGGTGGATCCGCGCGTGGTGATTGGCGCCGCGATCATCTATGGAGTATTAATTGCTTACTTTGCTTTCTACAGCCGGCATCACTTGGTAGCGGGTACGCCCGAAGAGGAATTCGCGGCGATCCAGGCCGCAGAGGCCGCCCTGCACTAGATGCCGTAAACCTCGACGCGGGTGCCATTCTCACAGTGGGCCCGCGCCATCAAGGAGACACTGTATGGCAAGCTTTTCCCACGCGGTGGGTGCTCAAACCTACCGCTTCGACAGCCTCAAGGACGTGATGGCCAAGGCCAGCCCCGCGCGTTCCGGAGACTTTCTCGCCGGCGTGGCCGCACAGAACGACGGTGAGCGGGTGGCGGCGCAGATGGCGTTGGCGAATATCCCGCTGAAACACTTTCTGCAAGAAGTGCTGATCCCCTATGAAAGCGATGAAGTCACCCGCCTGATCATCGACACCCACGATAAACAGGCATTTGCCGCCGTCAGCCACCTGACCGTCGGCGGCCTGCGCGACTGGCTGCTCAGCGACGCGGCCGATGAACACGCCCTACGCGCCTTGGCGCCAGGGCTGACACCGGAAATGGCCGCCGCCGTGTCGAAGATCATGCGCGTCCAGGACCTGGTGTTGGTGGCGCAGAAGATCCGCGTGGTCACGCAATTTCGCGGCACCCTGGGCCTACGCGGTCGTTTATCCACACGCCTGCAGCCCAACCACCCGACGGACGAACCGGCAGGCATCGCCGCGAGCATTCTCGACGGCCTGCTGTATGGCAACGGCGACGCCATGATCGGCATCAACCCGGCCACCGACAGCATCGCCTCGATCTGCGCCATGCTGGAAATGCTCGACGCGATCATCCAACGCTACGAAATCCCGACCCAGGCCTGTGTACTCACCCACGTCACCACGTCCATCGAAGCGATCAACCGTGGCGTGCCGCTGGACCTGGTGTTCCAGTCGATTGCCGGCACGGAGGCGGCCAACGCCAGTTTCGGCATCAGCCTGAGCGTGCTGCAGGAGGGTTACGAAGCGGGTCTGAGCCTCAATCGCGGCACGTTGGGCCAGAACCTGATGTATTTCGAGACCGGCCAGGGCAGCGCCTTGTCGGCCAATGCGCACTTTGGTGTCGACCAGCAAACCTGCGAAACCCGCGCCTATGCGGTGGCCCGGCACTTCAAGCCGTTCCTGGTGAACACCGTGGTGGGCTTTATCGGGCCGGAGTACCTGTACAACGGCAAGCAAATCATCCGCGCCGGCCTTGAAGACCACTTCTGCGGCAAGCTGCTCGGCGTGCCGATGGGCTGCGACATCTGTTACACCAACCACGCCGAAGCCGACCAGGATGACATGGACACCCTGCTGACCCTGCTGGGCGTGGCCGGGATCAACTTCATCATGGGCATTCCCGGCTCCGACGACATCATGCTCAACTACCAGACCACCTCGTTCCACGACGCCTTGTACGCCCGCCAGACCTTGGGGTTGAAGCCGGCGCCGGAGTTTGAGCAGTGGTTGGCGAAAATGGGCATCTTCACGCAAGCCGACGGCAAGGTGCACTTCGGCAACAGCCTGCCACCGGCGTTTCGCCAAGCCTTGGCGCAATTGGGATGAAGGAGCCGCCTGTGCAACTCGACCTGCCTGATAACCCCTGGCTGGAACTGCGCCGCCTGACGCCAGCCCGTATCGCCCTGGGCCGCACCGGCACCAGTATCCCCACCAACGCGCAGCTGGATTTTCAGTTCGCCCACGCTCAGGCGCGGGACGCGGTGCATTTACCTTTCGACCATGCAGGCCTCAGCAGCCAATTGGCCGAACGCGGCCGCGACAGCCTGCTGCTGCACAGCGCTGCTGCCGACCGGCACAGCTACCTGCAACGCCCGGACCTGGGGCGGCGCCTCAGCGATGAATCGGCCCAGGCCTTGCGTGACCACGCCTCAGCCAATCCCGGCGGCGTGGACTTGGCAGTGGTCGTGGCCGATGGTTTATCGGCACTGGCCGTGCATAAACATACCTTGCCGTTTCTGACGCGCATGGAGGAACAAACCCACGCTGAAGGGTGGTCCTTGTCACCGGTGATCCTGGTGGAACAAGGCCGCGTGGCAGTGGCGGATGAAATCGGGCAATTGCTCGGTGCCAAGATGGTGGTGATCCTGATCGGCGAGCGGCCTGGGCTCAGTTCGCCGGACAGCCTGGGACTGTATTTCACCTACAACCCCAAGGTCGGCCTTACGGATGCCTATCGCAATTGCATCTCCAACGTACGCCTGGAAGGCTTGAGCTACGGCATGGCGGCCCACCGCCTGCTTTACTTGATGCGAGAGGCGTGTCGGCGGCAACTGTCGGGGGTCAATCTCAAGGACGAGGCGCAGGTCCAGACCCTCGAATCCGATGATCCTGACCTGATGAAAGGCAATTTCCTGCTCAGTTCACCGGATGACTGATTGCGGCACGATTGCGCTTTTTCGTGCCTTTAGGCAGCATCGAGTCACGGCCGCTCGTGTGGTCATACCCCATTTGGAAGTTGAGGCCTGGCATGCGGATTACTCAAGCGACCCTGGAACACCTGGACCTGTTGACCCCGCTGTTCGTCAAATACCGTGAGTTCTACGGCGCCTTGCCCTTCCCGGACTCATCGCGGGGCTTTCTGGAAAAACGCCTGCGCCGCAAGGAGTCGGTGATTTACCTGGCCCTGGCCGATGATGACGACAAGAAGTTGCTGGGCTTTTGCCAGCTGTACCCAAGCTTTTCGTCGTTGTCGCTCAAGCGGGTGTGGATCCTCAATGACATCTATGTGGCGGAGGATGCTCGCCGGCAACTGGTGGCGGATAACCTGATGCGCACGGCGAAGAAGATGGCCAAGGAAACCCACGCGGTGCGGCTGCGGGTGTCGACCAGCAGTGACAACGAAGTGGCGCAGAAAACCTATGAGTCGATCGGGTTTCGCGAAGACACTGAATTCAAGAACTACACGCTGCCGATCAGTGAGGATTGATCGCGGCAGCCCAAACACCTCAAATCTCATGTGGGAGGGGGCTTGCCCCCGATAGCAGTGTGTCAGTCAGCCAATTTGTAACTGGCACTGCCTCATCGGGGGACAGCCCCCTCCCACATTTAGCCCTGCAGCGCTTGCAAGCCCGAGTACCACGACATCCCCCGCTACAAAACCAACACGCTTTTCACGACTCAATCCGTATAATGCGGACCTTTCAGGGTTGTAAGAAATGCGGCATACACTTGTAGCCTTATTACCCGAGCTTCCGCACAGGCCTGCTGAGCCGGGCCATTCACACAGGTGCCATCCATGGATTTCAACCCGCTCGACCTTATCCTGCATCTCGATGTGTACCTCGACCTGCTGGTAACCAATTACGGTCCGTGGATCTACGCCATTCTGTTTCTGGTCATCTTTTGCGAAACCGGCCTGGTGGTCATGCCGTTCCTGCCGGGTGATTCGTTGCTGTTCATCGCCGGCGCCGTGGCGGCAGGTGGCGGCATGGACCCGGTCCTGCTCGGCGGCTTGTTGATGCTGGCGGCGATCCTGGGCGACAGTACCAACTACGTGATCGGGCGAACGCTGGGCGAACGCTTGTTCAACAACCCGAACTCGAAAATCTTCCGTCGCGACTACCTGCAAAAAACCCACGATTTCTACGACAAGCACGGCGGCAAAACCGTGACGTTGGCGCGCTTCCTGCCGATCCTGCGCACCTTTGCACCGTTCGTTGCCGGTATCGCGAAAATGCCCTACGCGCGGTTCTTCGGGTTCAGCGTGCTCGGCACCATTCTGTGGGTCGGCGGCCTGGTGACCCTGGGCTACTTCTTCGGCAACGTACCGTTTATCAAGAAAAACCTGTCGTTGCTGGTAGTGTTCATCATCCTGCTGTCGCTGGTGCCGATGATTATTGGCGTGTTCCGCAGCCGTTTTGGCCGCGCGTCCTCCGAAGCCAAGCCGCAGTAACCTGCGATGTGGTCCCTCAGCGCCTGGCGTCGCCGGCGCTTGCTGGCCAAGCACCCGATTGCCGAGGACACCTGGCAACGGGTGCGCCACCACCTGACCTTCCTTGACGGCATCAGCCCCGAGCAGGACCAGTGGCTGCGCGAAGCCTGCGTGGTGTTCCTCGCCGAAAAGCACCTGACCGCCCTGCCCGGCGTTGAGCTGCACCAGGAACAACGCCTGCTGCTCGCCGCCCAGGCGCAACTGCCGCTGATGAACCTCGGCGACCTTGACTGGTACCAGGGCTTTCACGAAATCGTGCTGTACCCCGACGACTTCGTCAGCCCCCAGCGCCATCGCGACAGCAGCGGCATCGAGCACGAATGGGACGGCGAACACAGCGGCGAAGCCTGGCAACAAGGCCCGGTGATCCTCGCCTGGCCCGGCGTGCTCGCCAGCGGCAACTGGGAAGGCTACAACTTGGTCATCCACGAACTGGCGCACAAGCTCGACATGCTCAACGGCGACGCCAACGGCCTGCCGCCGCTGCACAACGACATGCGCGTGCAGGAATGGGCCAGCGTGATGCAAAGCGCCTACGACGACCTCAATCGCCAGTTGGACGACAACCCGGACGCTGAAACTGAGATTGACCCCTACGCCGCTGAAAACCCGGCGGAATTCTTTGCCGTCACCAGCGAGTATTTTTTCAGCGCCCCGGATTTACTGGTCAGTTGTTATCCACAGGTGTACGCCCAACTGAGCCGCTTTTATCGCCAGGATCCCCTGGCCCGCCTTACTCGACTGCAAGCCGACGACCCGCGTTATCAGTCGCAGGGCGAATGACCGTACGACGTCTGGCGCATGGCATCGGCGGCGGAATGTGCCTATAATCGCCGCCACTTTTAGGCCAATCCGGCCAAGTTTCTTGGCCAACTAACGGGGGCAACGCCCAATGAGCTACAGCAAGATTCCGGCTGGCAAAGACCTGCCGAACGACATCTACGTCGCCATCGAGATTCCGGCCAACCACGCGCCGATCAAATACGAAATCGACAAAGACAGCGACTGCCTGTTCGTTGACCGTTTCATGGCCACCCCGATGTTCTACCCGGCCAACTACGGTTTTATCCCTAACACCCTGGCTGACGACGGTGACCCCCTCGACGTGCTGGTCGTAACCCCTTATCCGGTTACTCCAGGCTCGGTTATCCGCGCACGCCCAGTCGGCATCCTGAACATGACCGACGACGGCGGCGGCGATGCCAAAGTGATCGCGGTCCCTCACGACAAGCTGTCCCAGCTGTACGTCGACGTGAAGGAATACACCGACCTGCCGCCACTGCTGCTGGAACAGATCAAGCACTTCTTCGAGAACTACAAAGACCTCGAAAAAGGCAAATGGGTGAAGATCGACGGTTGGGGCAACGCAGACGCCGCCCGCGCCGAGATCCTGAAGTCGGTTGCTGCCTACAAAGGCTGATACCGGTTCCTCATTGCTTCGGCAATTGAAAAAGCCCCGATCATTCGGGGCTTTTTTGTGGGAAACGCTAAACGACAAGTTCAATGTTTTATAAACACTGTTTAACTTCATTCAAAATCCGAAGTATCAAGCTACAACTAAGCAAAGACCTACAACCGCAACTCAACGCATGGTTTATTTGATCTGTATTCCCGGCCAGTAAACTCTGCGTTTATGAATACATCAGGTGATCGTTTAAAAGCGCTACTGCGGGAAGTTCATCTTTCCGCCTCCGACTTCGCCAAAAACCGTGGTGTCACGCCTCAACACGTGAACAACTGGTTCAAGCGCGGTGTACCCATGGGTCGACTCAACGAGATCGCAGAACTGCTGTGCATCTCCAGCCGTTGGCTGCGCACCGGCGAAGGCCCCAAACACCCACCGGCCAACTTCCTGCTGGAAGGCCCGGACACCCGAAAAGGACTGCCCACCACCCGCGAAGGAAGCGGCAAATACCTCACAGGCCCCGCCTGTCTCCCGGAAAAAATCGACGTGGAGATCGACCTCCACCCTTCATTCACCTCAACTGAGCGCATCCGCGTCTCCCTGCACACCCTCCAGACCCTCACCGTAAACCCCGACCGCGCCCTGGGCGCCTACATGGTCGACAACAGCATGATCGACATCATCCAACAAGGCGCCACCCTCGCCATCGACCGAGGCCGCACCCAAATCATCGACGGCGAGATTTACGCGGTAGAGCACGACGGCATGCTGCGCATCAAATACCTCTACAACCGACCCGGTGGCGGCTTGCGCATGCGCAGCCACAATGCTGGCGAGCATCCCGACGAGTACCTGACTCATGAGCAACGTTTTGAGCAGAACGTCGAGATCCTGGGCTGGGTATTCTGGTGGTCCACACTGAACAACCGTCGCCCACCCGTGCCGCTGGATGAGCATTTAATCGGCTGGGAAGGCTCTAAATCGGATCCGGAGGTGGGCATTTGAAATGAATGTGGGTATCATGCGCCGCACATTTGGCAGGGGGTGGCTTGAGGCTATCCACCCTGCTCGGCGAAGCGGAGGAGTTCCCGCGGATGCCCCTACTATTCAGCCAGACGCGATGTGGGCTGAGCGATTTGAAGGCTGGTGAGGCTTGTCAAAAACAAGCTGAAGCAGTCCCCGAGAAGCCGGCCACAAGCCGGCTTTTTAATGCCTGCAATATTTATTATTAGTTAGTTGAGCAACTCACTACCACGACCGCCTGGCAAGCCAAGCCGGCATCGAATTGGATGCCCACACCACTCAAGGCTGATCCACTGGACAAACTTAGCGTTGAGATCCAACTGAATCAGTGTAACCGCAGCTTGGTTCATACCCTGGGTGTCGGTTGCAGGCTGGTCGATATTCAACATGTCGTTACCAGCGACACGAGCAGGAAACATGTCGCAAAAATACAAAAACAGCGACACGTTCTGCTCACATGCTTACACTGACGACATGAGAAAGGCGCTCACGAGAGCGGCCTAGCCGTTAATTGGACGACCTAGTGAGCGCACGCCCCGATGACTCAATCCCATTTTCCTTGGCAGGCCGATAAACCCTACAACCAGCTTCCGCCATTGCCGCCGACAACTGAGCTGGAAACCCGGGCAGTACTCAAACGCTGCATTGAAGCCCGTGCAGCCTTGGCCGAATTGAAACAAGCGGCCGAGCTGATCCCTAACCAAACGATGCTGATAAACACCATCCCGTTGCTGGAGGCCAAGGACAGTTCTGAGATCGAAAGCATCGTCACCACTACGGACTTGCTCTTCCAGCACGCTCAGGATGGCGCCAACCATGCAGACCCGGCGACCAAAGAGGCGTTGCGTTACCGCAAAGCTCTGCATAACGGCTACCAATCGTTGGCTGAGCGACCACTATCCACCGGTACGGCCGTAGAGATCTGTCGTACGCTCAAGGGCGTTAACATGGACATCCGCCGAGTCCCTGGCGTCCAATTGGCCAATGATCGTACCGGCGAAATCATCTATACCCCCCCAGAGGGTGAAGATCGCTTACGCGACTTGCTAGCCAACTGGGAACGTTTTCTACACAACGAGACCGACCTCGATCCTCTGGTACGAATGGCCGTGGGGCACTACCAGTTCGAAGCCATTCACCCGTTCACCGACGGCAATGGCCGTACTGGGCGGGTGCTCAATACCCTGTATTTGATTCAGGAAGGACTGTTGAATCTGCCGATTCTCTACCTGAGTCATTTCATCATTGCGCATAGAGCCGATTACTACCGACTACTACTTGATGTCACGCGCGAACAAGCCTGGGAGCCCTGGCTGCTGTACATGCTCACCGCCGTGGAAGAAACCGCTCGATGGACCACCGCCAAAATTGCGGCCATTCGCAGCCTATCCGAGCACACCAGCCAGTTTGTCCGTGAGCGCCTGCCAAAAACCTATTCCCGCGAATTAGTGGATGTGATTTTTGAACAGCCCTACTGCCGCATCAGCAACGTCGTCGACAAGCAGATCGCTCAACGCCAGGCCGCCTCTCGCTACCTCAAAGAATTGGTCTTTATTGGCGTTTTAGAAGAGGTTCAGATCGGCAAGGAAAAGCTCTTCATTCATCCCAAGCTGATGCAGCTACTGATTCGCGACAGCAACGACTTCAGGCTATACGCCTGAGCTGTACTTAAAGATTGAATCGCCTGAACGTTGAAGGCTGAACAGGCGAAGTTGTCTTACTTAGGCTGCATACACTCCACAGCCCGATCCGCCACCATCTTCGCCATCTCCACCAAATGCATCACTGCCCTCTGCGGCGCAGCCAGCTGTTGCCCAAGCACCTGGGACGTAGCGACCGCACACTGCAGCAACTCCGCTACACGCACCCAGGCATCCTCGAAGCTCAGCTCTTCATTGACGGTAAATGGGTTGGTCGCTGCCGATGACGGCGAATCCGAAACAACATTATCCATAGCAACACTCCAATCGATAATTTGGAGCTGCCACTTCCCGCGACTAAACAAAAGGCGGCAGCTGTACGCAGGTTAGTCGACCGGTCGATTGGAACCCCGGCGCACCCAGAGGTGCCCTGCGCACAGCCACCATAAGATGCAGGCGAAAGAGTGCCTGGCTCATGGGGTGCTTATGCGCCAATCGAATCCGGGCGACTAAACCCGATCACTGAATAGGCAGTGACAAACCGCAGCCTAGTCGCGGGATTTTGCTGGCGCAAGCGGCTGGGATTCTCTAGGAAACGTCCTGCAAATGAAAGGGATCGGTACTGCTGGCCATGCAAGCATTGTCTCCTATGAGTTGACTGTATTACCTATTTCACCCGATTTATCCCTCGCCACCCACCCATTAATCTATGCCCATGTTGAACGCAACGCCCTTCCCTACTTAAACAAAAAGGATTCAACCATGAGCACTGCAACCTACAACCGCTTGAACAAAGACGACGCCATCGTTCTGCTGGTCGACCACCAAACCGGCCTGATCTCCCTGGTCCAGGACTTCTCGCCCAACGAGTTCAAGAACAACGTGCTCGCCCTGGCCGACCTGGCCAAGTTCTTCAACCTGCCGACGATCCTCACCACCAGCTTCGAGCAAGGCCCCAACGGCCCGCTGGTACCGGAGCTGAAAGAGATGTTCCCGGATGCGCCGTACATCGCGCGCCCTGGTCAGATCAATGCGTGGGACAACGAAGACTTCGTCAAGGCGATCAAGGCCACCGGCCGTAAGCAGATCATCATTGCCGGTGTGGTCACGGATGTGTGCGTAGCGTTCCCGACGTTGTCGGCGCTGGCGGAGGGGTTTGACGTGTTTGTGGTGACCGATGCGTCGGGCACCTTCAACACCACGGTGCAGCAGGCGGCGTGGAGCCGGATGACGCAAGCCGGAGCGCAGTTGATGAACTGGTTTTCGGTAGCGTGTGAGTTGCAGGGCGACTGGCGCAACGATATCGAAGGCCTGGGGAATCTGTTGTCGCAACGTATTCCCAACTATCGCAACTTGATGAATGGTTACTCTGCGCTGACAGCGCGCAAGGACTGACGTAAACCGCTGCATACCGAAAGCCTGCCCTTAAAAGCAGGCTTTCGGCGTTTCAGCCGACGGGCAGGTTGGCGTCGATACGGCCAAGGGCCCGCAGATAGAGGTTCATCGTGGTGCCGGCGCCTGGGGCGGTTTGCACTTTGACCGTGCCTCCCGCGCGTTGGGCGAACTCCAATACCTGGGACAACCCAAGGCCGGTGCCTTTGCCCGCGCATTTTGTGGTGAAGAACGGCTCGAAGACCTGGGCAGCCAGTTCCTCGTGCATACCGGGGCCGTTGTCGGTGATGCTGAGCAGCAGGTAATTACCCGCAGCCAGCGCTTCGTCCTGCTCGACGCTGACCAGCCGTGAGCGGATATTCACGCGGCCATTGCCGCCCAGGGCATCGCGGGCGTTGGCCAGCAGGTTGATCACCGCGGCGCTCAATTGTGCCTCTTCGCACAACACACCGGTGCCGGCAGCCGCCAGGTCGAGGGAGAGCTCGACCCCGTCCGAAACCGTCCGCAGCAACACGTCACGCATGCTTTCAAGGCGCTCATTGACGTCGATGCACATCAAGTTGGGGCTGTCGTGACGCACGCTGGTCAGCAGGTGATTGACCAGCAAACGGCCTTGATCCACCGCTTGCAGGCCGGCATCGCTGAAGCGCTCGACGTCGTCCGGGCGGCGCGCGCGCAATCGCACCATCTGCAAGCTGGCACTCAACGCTTGCAGGAGGTTGTTGAAGTCGTGGGCGATGCTGGCCGCCACCATGCCAAGCGAGGAAACCCGCTTGGCATGGTGCATGAACTGTTCGGCCTGGCGCCCCAGCGCCTGCGCTTGAGCAAGTTCGTGTTCGAGGTGCCGGGCACGCAATTCCCGCTGTTCACTGAGCAGACGCAGTTGCAGCAACGAGGCGGTTTGCCGGGCCAGCGCCAACAAGGCATTGTGTTGCGCGACCGTCAGCGTGCGGGCCCGGGTATCGATGACACAGACCGTGCCCAGTGCAAAACCACGATCATCGCGAATCGGTGCGCCCGCGTAAAAGCGGATATACGGCGGCCCCAACACCAGCGCGCTGTGTTCGAAACGCGCGTCCAGGGCGGCGTCCTCGACCACCAGCACCTCATCGGGAGACAGGATGGCGTGCGCGCAAAACGCCAGGTCGCGGTGCGTCTCACGAACGTCGAGGCCGATACAAGCCTTGAACCACTGGCGCTCCTTGTCCACCAGCGATACCAACGCAATCGGTACGTCGCACAGGTTGGTTGCCAGCAACACAATGTCATCAAAACCAGGTTCAGGCGCGCTGTCTAGGATGCCCAGAGATTCCAGGGACCAGAGGCGCTCCTGCTCGTTGGCGGGGAGCGGGGCAGGAAGATGAGGCATCTGCATACGTCGCGGTCGGGTCCAGGGAAAAGAATGATGCTCGGCGAAGCACGGCGCAGCAAGGTAAATGAAGAGAACCTTATTTCCGTGCCTCAGTCAGGCAGCCTTCGAGGGTTGGTTGTGTTTTTTGGGCGCTCCGGCGGTAAACGGTGTGAATGAAGCCGTTGCTTAGAAGCACTGAGCGATTATTCGTTCCCAGCCTGGATGGGTGACTCTTTCTCTTGAACGGGAGCACCGTCACCGGCCAACTCACGCTCGATCTGTTCAATAGTAGGCAGGCTGGTTTGCAGTTCTGCCGGCAACGACACAAAGGCAAAGCCCGCACCCAGCTCCAACAGAAAATCGGTGACGTGCTTGATCAAGGCGCTCTCGATATCACGCTCATGCGCATCCGCAGTCAGGCTGAGAAAATCAAAGCGATAAGGATCTTTGAGGGACTCGCGCGCCAGATCGGATTGAGGCTTGGGCAGATGGCTCTCAAAATTGCTCACGCCATTGCCGCTGCGCTCCAGCAGGCGGGCCTCAATCTGGATGACCAGCACATTGCGCGACCAGTTGTGCTTGATTGCCTGGGAGGTATACCAGCGGCGGGTTTCGGGACCGGGGAGTTTGTCCAGCAGGACTAAATTATGCCCCCAGGGCAATTGTGCAGCAGCTTGTTGCACAAACTCCACATCTGGCCAAGCCTCCGCAAAAGCGCGCATGTACTTGAGATTACGCGGTGAAAACCCCCTCATCTCCGGGAAGGCGGCCCGCAGATCCTGCGCAAGGCGCTCAATGACCTTGGCGCCCCAGCCCTGCTTCGCCTGGCGGGTCAGGATATCGTTGCCGATCTGCCAGTAAAGCAGCACCAACTCGCGGTTTACCGCCAGCGTAGCGCGCTGCTGAGCGGTATGAATGCGACTTTTGAGATCGACCAGCCAATCGTGGTAACCCTCGGGGGCCGTGGTCACGCCAATCGATCGCTCTTTCATGCCTGGCTCACTCTCGTATTAGCAACGGGAGGAAGCCTAGCCAGGGGATTTTGCTCTCACAAGCGCTGGAGCCCGCATCAGGAAGGCGCTTGCGAAGGACTCGGAATCGTCCTACTGGCGATTAAAAATCGTCCCCTCTCGGCGTCAAATCTTGACTCTCCCCTATACGGCAGCCCCTACCCTGAGCCTCTTTTTTTCCAGGACACTCTCCGTGGCTCATCGCACCCTGCTCATCCTCGGCCACCCCTCTAGCACCAGTTTCTGTTCGGCCCTCGCAGACACCTACACCCAATCGGCGAAAAACGCCGGCCATGAGGTACGTGTGCTACGCCTGGGTGAACTCGTTTTCGACCCGGTGCTTCACAACGGCTACAGCGACATTCAAGCCTTGGAGCCCGATTTGCTCAGCGCCCAGTCCGACATCCTCTGGGCGACTCATCTGGTATTTGTTTTTCCGATCTGGTGGGGCGGTATCCCGGCGTTGATGAAGGGTTTCCTCGACCGCATCTTCCTACCCGGTTTTGCCTTCAAATACCGAGCGGGCAAGGCATTCCCTGACAAACTGCTGCAAGGACGCACCGCGCACTTGTTAGTGACCCTGGACACGCCCCCGTGGTATTACCGCTGGGTCTATCGCATGCCGGGCATTCACCAGATGCGTGCGACTACGCTGGCGTTTTGCGGCATCAAGCCAATCAAGACCTTGATGTTCGGGCCGATACTGGGGTCTACACCGGCGCATCGGGCGAAGTGGCTGAAGCAGGCCGGCGGACTATTTGAAAAAGGGAGTTTTCATGTACATCGGCAAAGCCGCGCAGTTGGCGGGCACCACCATCAAGGCGATTCGTCACTATGAGGCGATCGGCCTGTTGCCGCCGCCGCAGCGCCAGGGTCAATACCGGGTGTATTCGGAGCAAAGCGTTGAGCTGCTGATGTTTATCAAGTGCGCGCAGCAATTGGGGTTCAAGCTCAAGGAGTTGCAGGAGATTCTTGCAGGCCACGTAGGCGATGTATTGCCCTGGGAGCGGGCGGACCAGGCAATCGCCGAGAAGAAACACGAATTGGCCACTCAGATTGCAGCACTGCAAAAGACGCAGGCAGGATTGCTTGCGTTCGAAGCCCAGCTAAAGGATGCAGGAGGCCGCTGCGCTCAACCGGCCACAACATCTGCCTGAGTGGACGATGAGCCGAATAGGAGGCACAATCGGCTCACTACATGAGCCGAATAACGTTTTTATTCGGCTCACGCAACCAGGTACCTCCCATGGACCACCCGTTCTGGATCTGGCAACACCCCGACTGGCCGCACTTCCATTGGCAACCAGGACGCTTGGCGGCCTTGCTACGTGAGTGCGGGCAAGCGCAAGGCAAGCTGCTGGGCATGCTCGGCACCGTCAGCCAGGCGGTTAACGCGCACAACGAGCTGGATGCGTTGCTGCAAAACATCCTGACCTCTTCGGCCATCGAGGGGGAACAGTTGAATGTGGGCTCGGTGCGCTCATCACTGGCACGGCGCCTGGGCCTGGAGCCGTTGAAGGACGCCAGCGTCAGCCGTCGCAGTGAAGGCTTGGCCGATCTTATGATGGACGCCACCGAGCAATACGCCCAGCCCTTTACCCTCGCCCGTCTTTTGAACTGGCATCATTGGCTGTTTCCAGCACCGGAAGCGGGTTATGCCGCACGTGCACTGAATGTTGGAGCATTGCGTGGCGATGAGCCGATGCAGGTGGTGTCGGGGCGGCTTGATCGGCCGATGGTGCACTTCGAGGCACCGCCGCGCAAAGGCCTGGAGCAAGCGCTGGAAGACTTCCTCGAGTGGTTCGAAACCAGCCGGAATCAACCGGAACTGGACCCGCTGGTCCGCGCCGGCGTGGCGCATTTCTGGTTTGTCACGCTACACCCGTTCGATGACGGTAATGGTCGACTGACACGCACCATCACCGACTTGGCGTTGGCCCAGGGCGAACACCAGGCCATCCGCTTTTACGCCATGTCGGCCAGCATTCTTGAGGACCGCACAGGCTATTACAAAGCGTTGGAGTCCAGCCAAAAAGCCACGCTGGATATTACCGACTGGCTGGAATGGTTCCTCAAGACCCTGCTGCGCAGCCTGCAGCAAGCCATGGTGCGGATTGACCGGGTATTGGACAAAAGCCGGTTCTGGCAGCAGCACCGCGACCTCGCGTTGTCTGCCGAACAGATCAAGGTGCTCAACCGCCTGCTCGATGGCGGTGAAAAGGGTTTTGAGCACGGTGTCAGCGCGGCGCAGTACCAAGCAGTGGCAAAGGTGTCCAAGGCCACGGCGACGCGGCATCTGGCTGATTTGCTGGAAAAGAACTGCCTGGTTCGACTCCCCGGAGGCGGCCGCAGCACGCGGTATCAAGTCAATACAGCGAACAGGTGACACCCCCACTCATTTGCCCAGAATCCCCATGTCTGCTAGTGTCGCGCCGGTTTACCGTCTACCGGAATAGCCGCCATGGCCCGCAAAAAAGTTGCACTCGATTTCGAACAATCCCTCGCCGACCTGCAAACCCTGGTCGAGCGTCTGGAGAACGGTGAGTTGTCGCTGGAAGACTCGTTGACCGCGTTTGAGCAAGGCATCGGCCTGACCCGTGACTGCCAGAGCGCGCTCGCGCAGGCGGAGCAGAAGGTGCAAGTACTGCTGGAACGTGACGGGGAGTTGGCCGAAGAACCTTTCGATGCGGAACAGCCCGAATGATCGACGCGTATCAGGCCAGTAGCCAAGCCCGGGTCAATGCGGCATTGGAACCCTTGTTTGTTGCGCCAAGCCCGGAAATGAAGCGCCTCTATGAGGCCATGCGCTACAGCGTGATGAATGGCGGCAAGCGTGTGCGCCCGTTGCTGGCGTATGCGGCCTGTGAAGCACTCGGTGCGCCGGCCGAACAGGCGAACGGCGCGGCCTGCGCGGTCGAGCTGATTCACGCCTACTCCCTGGTGCATGACGATTTGCCGGCGATGGACGACGACGATTTGCGGCGCGGCCAGCCCACCACCCACAAAGCCTTCGATGAAGCGTATGCGATCCTGGCCGGTGACGGTTTGCAGAGCCTGGCGTTCAGCGCGTTGCTGGACCCGGCGCTGAGCAGCGTCAATGCCGAGCTCCGCCTGCGCATGGTGACCGCACTCGCACACGCTGCGGGCCCGGCAGGCATGGTGGGCGGGCAGGCGATCGACATGGGTTCGGTCAGCCTCAAGCTGGACCAGCAAGCCCTCGAACACATGCACCGCCACAAGACCGGCGCCTTGATCGAAGCCGCCGTGCACTTGGGCGCGCTGGCCAGCGGGCGTGCTGAAGCGCCTCAATTGGCGGCGCTGAAGACCTACGCGCTGGCCATCGGCCTGGCGTTCCAGGTGCAGGACGACATTCTTGACGTAGAAAGTGACACCGCAACCCTGGGCAAACGCCAGGGCGCCGATATCGCACGGGACAAACCGACTTACCCTGCGCTGCTCGGGCTTGCTGCGGCCAAAGCCTATGCCCTGGAGCTGCGTGACCAGGCCCTGGACGCCCTGCGACCATTCGACGCGGCGGCCGAGCCACTGCGTGACCTGGCGCGGTATATCGTCGAACGCCGCCACTGACACGCGCGGCCTTTACGGCCGCATATCGGCCAAGTTCGGCGCTCTGCGTGGGCAGTTTGCGATGCTTGAGGTAAACTGCCGCCTCTTCTATACCTATAACGATTCGCCTGATGCCCACGACGTTTCAAGAGATTCCCCGCAAGCGCCCGTCCACGCCCCTGCTTGACCGTGCTGTCACGCCGGTCGGCCTGCGTCGACTGGGTGAAGCCGAGCTGGAAACCCTGGCCGATGAGTTGCGCCTGGAATTGCTCTACACGGTCGGCCAGACCGGTGGGCATTTTGGTGCCGGCCTGGGCGTCATCGAGCTGACCATCGCCCTGCATTACGTGTTCGACACCCCGGATGACCGGCTGGTGTGGGACGTGGGCCATCAGGCGTATCCGCACAAAATCCTCACGGGCCGCCGCGAGCAAATGGGCACCCTGCGCCAGAAGGACGGCATTGCCGCCTTCCCACGCCGCGCCGAGAGCGAATACGACACCTTTGGCGTCGGCCACTCCAGTACCTCCATCAGTGCAGCGCTGGGCATGGCGATTGCCGCCCGCCTGCAGGGCAGCGATCGCAAGGCGATTGCCGTGATTGGTGACGGCGCGCTGACCGCCGGTATGGCCTTCGAAGCGCTGAACCATGCGCCGGAAGTGGACGCCAACATGCTGGTGATCCTCAACGACAACGACATGTCGATCTCGCGCAATGTCGGCGGCCTGTCCAATTACCTGGCAAAAATCCTCTCCAGCCGCACGTATGCAAGCATGCGTGAAGGCAGTAAGAAGGTGCTCTCGCGTCTGCCAGGCGCATGGGAAATTGCCCGGCGCACCGAAGAATATGCCAAGGGCATGCTGGTCCCGGGCACCCTGTTCGAAGAGTTGGGTTGGAACTACATCGGCCCGATCGACGGCCATGACTTGCCCACCCTGATCGCCACGCTGCGCAACATGCGTGACCTCAAGGGCCCGCAATTCCTGCATATCGTCACCAAAAAAGGCAAAGGCTTCGCCCCGGCGGAGGTCGACCCGATTGGTTACCACGCAATCACCAAGCTCGACCCACTGAACGCTCCCGCCGCTGCGCCGAAAAAGGCCAGCGGGCCGAAGTACTCCGGTGTGTTCGGCGAATGGCTGTGTGACATGGCCGCTGCCGACCCACGCCTGGTAGGCATTACCCCGGCGATGAAGGAAGGCTCCGACCTGGTGGCGTTCAGCGAGCGTTTCCCGCTGCGCTACTTCGACGTCGCGATTGCCGAGCAGCACGCGGTGACCTTCGCCGCCGGCATGGCCTGTGAAGGCGCCAAGCCGGTGGTGGCGATCTACTCGACGTTCCTGCAACGCGGTTACGACCAGTTGGTGCATGACGTCGCGGTGCAGAACCTCGACGTACTGTTCGCCATCGACCGCGCCGGCCTGGTGGGCGAAGACGGCCCGACTCACGCCGGCAGCTTCGACCTGTCCTACCTGCGCTGCATCCCCGGCATGCTGGTGATGACGCCGAGCGACGAGAACGAACTGCGCAAGATGCTCAGCACCGGCCACTTGTACAACGGCCCCGCCGCCGTGCGCTACCCGCGTGGCAATGGCCCGAATGCCGTGATCGAGAAGGACCTGGAGCCTATCGAGATCGGCAAGGGCATCGTGCGTCGCCAAGGCAGCAAGACCGCGTTCCTGGTGTTCGGCGTGCAATTGGCCGAAGCACTGAAGGTGGCCGAGAAGATCGACGCCACCGTGGTCGACATGCGCTTCGTCAAACCCCTGGATGAGGCCTTGGTGCGCGAGATCGCCGGCAGCCATGAACTGCTGGTGACCGTCGAAGAAAACGCCATCATGGGCGGCGCGGGTGCGGCGGTCAGCGAGTTCCTGGCGCGGGAGAATATCCTCAAGTCCGTGCTGCACCTGGGCTTGCCGGATGTGTATGTCGAACACGCCAAGCCGGCGCAGATGCTGGCGGAGTGTGGGTTGGATGAAGCGGGCATTGAAACCTCAGTACGCGAACGCATGACACTGCTGGCGCTGTAGAAACCGGCTCAACAGGTGGGAGGGGCTTGCCCTCTCCCACATGGTTTATGTATCACGTCTGAAGCTACGGACAGCCGATGAATCGCCTTCGCCTTGCTCTGCCCTTGCTGCTTCTCTGCGCCCCGGACCTGCTGGCCGACACCCGCGACGACGCGCTGAAACTCCCCAACGTCGTCATCAGCGCCAACCGCCAGGTGCAGGCCCGCAACGACAGCAGCGCCGCCAACACGGTGTTCACCCGCGACGACATCGACCGCCTGCAGCCTACCCGCCTCACCGACCTCCTCAGCCGCGTGCCCGGTGTACAAGTCGCGCCCAGCGGTGGCCGTGGCAGCCTGCCGGGGATTTATATGCGTGGCACCAAATCCGCGCAAAGCCTGGTGCTGGTGGACGGCCAGCGCATCGCCAATACCACCTCCGGCGACAGCGGCCTGCAATACCTCAATGTCGACCAGATCGAACGGGTGGAAGTGCTGCGCGGCTCACGCTCGGTGATCTATGGCAGCGATGCGATTGGCGGGGTGATCCAGGTGTTTACCCGGCGCAACGCCGAGCCAGGCGTACAGCCGCGCTTGAAACTCGGGTTTGGCAGCCATCAGACCTGGGAGCGCAGCCTCGGCCTCTCCGGCGGCGACGAACAAACGCGTTTCAACCTGGGGGCGAGCCTGGATGACACCGCCGGGATCAACTCGACGCACACCTCATTCCCCAGCGATGGCGACCATGATGCCTACCGCAACCAGTCCCTCAGCCTGAACCTCAGCCATTCCTTCAGCGATGCGCTGGAGGCGGGTTTCAACCTGTTGGATAACCGTGGCAAATCGGAATACGACAACAGCTTCGGCCGCTACGACCTCGCCACCGGGCAAACAGTTGGGCAAAAGCCCTACACCGACTACGCCGTGAGCAGCGCCAGCGGCTATGTCGATGCCACGCTCAACGAGCACTGGCAATCGCGCCTGGAGCTGGGCCATAGCGAGAACCGCGATACCAAGCGCGACACCCTCAGCGATGACTTCAGCGTGTTCAACACCTACCGCGATTCGGTCAACTGGCAGAACGACCTGACGCTGAATGACCAGAACAGCCTGATACTTGGCGGCGACTGGTACGAAGATCGCATCCACGGCTCCACCACCTTCACCGAAAACAGTCGCTGGAACCGCGCCGCCTTCGTACAGCATCGCTTCCATGGCGAGTGGTTTTCCACCGAACTGGGGCTACGGCGCGACCAAAACCAGCAGTTCGGCGGGCAGAACAGCTGGAGCGGCACCGTGACAGTGCCGGTCAACCCGGACAACGACCTGCTGCTGACCTACAGCGAAGGCTTCCGCGCGCCGACCTTCAACGACCTGTACTACCCCGACACGCAGTACAGCAACCCCGACCTGCAGCCCGAAACCTCCAAGAGCTACGAGTTGCAATGGCGCAGTCAACTGAGCGACAGCACGCGCCTTGAAGCCTCGCTGTACCGCACCGACTTGAGCGATGCGATCATCCTCGACCGCTCCGGCAAGCCGCAGAACGTGGCGTCGGCGCGTATCAACGGCTTTGAGGCCGCACTCAAGCAGGAGCTGTTTGGCTGGCAAGGCAACCTTGGGTTGTCGCTCATCGACCCACGCGACCGCGACAGCGGCCACACGTTGGCCCGCCGGGCGCGGCGGACGTTGAACCTGGATCTGGATCGGCAATTCGACACGCTGGGGCTGGGCGCCAGCTGGCAGGCCATCAGCAGCAGCTATGACGATGAAGACAACACTCACCGCCTGGGCGGCTATGCCTTGCTTGGGTTGCGCAGCAGTTGGGCGTTGAATCGGCAAGTGGCGCTGTCGTTGAAGGTCGATAACCTGCTGGACAGGTCCTATGCGCGGGCGCGTTACAGCTATAACGACCCGGGCTTTTTAAACAATCAGGATTATCGCGAAGAGGGTCGGGTGTGGATGTTTGGGGTGACGTGGACGCCTGAGATCTGAGGTGCCTGCGGCGGCGGTATCACAGGTTCGGCGCAATCACCTGACACAACCGCCCCACCGCCTCCAACATCTGCCCACTGGGCCTCTCCAGGCCTTTGTCCGGCACTAACCGCACCCGCGCCGCCATCGTCGGCCAAACCTTCCAGGCCTCCTGCTGAGCCTGATCACCCACCAGGATCATCTCGGGATTACGCTGCAGCACCGACTCGATATTGACCTGCGGCGCAGGCAGCTTGAGGTCATCGAACACATTGCGTGCACCGCACACCGTCAGCGCATCGCTGATGATCTGCCCACCGCCCACGGTGTACAGCGGCTGATTCCAGACTTGGTAAAACACCCGCAGCGGCTCGGCACGCTGATAGCGCTGGCGCAGTTCGGCCAGGCGTTGGCGCAATTGCGCGGCCAGTTGCCGTCCGGCCTCAGGGCGATCCAATTGCTCGGCGATGGCCTGGACCTGAGTGGTGAGTTGTTCAAGGCTATGAGGTTCGGCGACGTACACCGGGATATTCAGGCGCTGCAACTGCTCACGCTGGGCGGGGCCGACACTGCCGGGCCAGAGCAGGATCAGGTCGGGCTTGAGGCTGAGCAGGCGCTCCATGTCCAACTGGCCGTAATGCCCCACCGACGGCACTTGCGCCAACGCCGCCGGGCGCTCGCCGCCGTCCAGCACGCCCACCAACAGATCGGCGGCGCCCAGTTCGACCACGATTTCAGAAAGCGACGGCGCCAGGCTCACGACCCGTTCGATCGCCAGCGCCTGGGCACTGAATGCCAGCAGCACCACCGCCAGCCAGTGACACCTCATCCCAGTTGACGGGGAATGCGATAGAGGTAGAACAGCACCACGGTCGACAGCGCCAGCAGGAACAGCGGCACCGCTTCCAGGCCGACGAACACCGACAACGCACCGATCCAGGCCGGCACGGCAGCGATCAGCAACGCCGTGCGCCGACGGGCCGCCAGGGTGATCCAGGCAGCGGGTTCTTCGGGAGTATCGAGGGCTTTGGAGGTGGCGATCAACGCATGTTTATAGCCGTTGAAATAACGCAGGCTGAGGAACATCGAGGCCACGCCGGCGATAAAGAAGGGCATGGCCAGCACGGGTAGCAGGGACTCGGCTTGGCCAAACACCAGGTTGATCACAAACAATGGGAGCAACGCCAGGGCCAGGTACTGCCACCAATTGAAGGATAGCCGCCGTTTCACCTGGCCACGGGTCACGCGCGGTCGACCTCGCCCTGGTGCTCGTTACCCATCATGTGGTCGAGCTTGCTGGCCTTGGTGGCCAGGTAGAGTTTGTTGTGCGGATTGTGTCCGGTGTGCAGCGGCACGCGCTCGGCGACCGTGATGCCCATCTCGGTCAAGGCTTTGACCTTGCGCGGGTTGTTGGTCATCAGGCGCAGGGAGTTGACGCCCAGGTGCTCCAGCATCGGCAGGCAGATCGCGTAGTCACGCTGGTCGGCGGCAAAGCCCAGGCGCTCGTTGGCCTCGACGGTATCGGCACCGCCATCTTGCAGCTCATAGGCGCGGATCTTGTTCATCAGGCCAATGCCACGGCCTTCCTGGCGCAAGTACAACAGCACGCCCCGGCCTTCACGGGCGATGGCCCGCATGGCTGCTTCCAGTTGCGAACCGCAGTCGCAACGCTGGCTGAACAGCGCATCGCCGGTCAGGCATTCGGAGTGCACCCGGCCCAGTACCGGCGCGCCATCAGCGATATCGCCCAGGCTAAGCACAACGTGCTCGCGCCCGGTGGCTTCTTCGAGAAAGCCGTTCATGGTGAACGTGGCAAAAGGGGTAGGCAGCTTGGAAGCAGCGACGAAAACGACGGGCACCGTGTGCTCCTGATTTCAGTTTTTACAAAGGCGGCCATTGTAACAGCAGGTTCCTACAGACGCTTAAGCTGAATTATCGCTGATAAAGATCAATCGGTTCGATTGGCCTTCGTCCTGGTTCTATGCAGGTTAGAAGGGATAGGCCTGGTGCCAGCGCTCGAAAATCGGTCTCAGCTCGCCGCTTTTTACTAACGCGTCCATACGCTGGTCGAACACGCCCGCCAACACCCGCCCTCGCTCGCTGTCGGTAAACCCGACGTAGAGCGGCAACTCAACGACAGGGGTGAGCTTAAACTGTGTGGGGTCTTTCGCCTGGCTGAGTACGAATTTGGACTCGGTGAGGGAGTCGATATAAAAGTCCGCTCTGCCGTGCTGGAGCATCGGCAGGATGCCATCGCGGCGTTCGATCTGGTTGAAGCGCTGTACATTCGGCAAGTACGCCTCGAACTTGTAGCCGCGCACCCACGCCAGGCGGTAGTTGGCCAGCGTGGTCAGGGTCGGCGTGGGCGTGGTCGCCAGCCCCAGCGCATAAATGTGGTCGGAATCGTAGCGCCAATGCGGGTACACCACGCCTTTGACTTCGCCCGGATAGGAACCGACCCAGCCATCCACCTCGCCGCGCTGGGCCAGGCCAACCGAGCGGGTGTAGGGCACAGAGCGGGTTTGCAGCTTGAACCCGGCGGGCTCAAATACCTGTCGCAATAAGTCCCAGGCCAGGCCGCTGCCATCGGCATTGGTGTAGTCATCCCAGGCCTCACTGGCCAGCGACACTTTACCGGGAGCCACCGCGGCCTCCTGTGCCTGCGCCAAGGGGGCGACGCAACACAGCAGAACACTCAGCCAGCGGCGCACATCCATAATGATGACCTCCTACAGGTTTTGCATCCGTATGAGGCTATAGGGTAGCGCAGGTCGCCCGGTTACGGCGCCTCGCGAAAGTGTTGATAGCCACGAATGGCTGGGGTGATGTCCTGCCCGTCTGCGTCGAGTAGGGTTACGCCCTGCCCCGGCTCGACCCGGCCGATCACATGGATCGGCAACCCATCGGCCAGCAGTGGTGCCAGTTCGGCGGGCGGCAGGGTGAACGCCAGCACGTAGTCGTCCCCCCCGCTCAGGGCCGCCACCCGCGCTTCGTCATCACCGACGAACGCCAGCAGCGCCGTGGACAACGGCAAACGCTGGCGCTCAATCAACAGGCTGACCTGTGATGCCGTGGCGATATGCCCGCAATCGGCCAGGAGCCCATCGGAAATATCCATCGCCGACGTGGCCTTGCCGCGCAGCGCCAGCCCCAGGGCCAACTGCGGTTGCGGCGACCAGTAATGAGCCAGTAACGGATCGGCGATCGCCGCATCGGCGCTGCGCTGGCCCAATACCAGCGGCAAGGCGCCGGCGGCGTTGCCCAGTTCGCCGCCGACACACAGCAGGTCGCCCGGTCGCGCGCCGCTGCGGGTCAAGGCTTGCCCGGCCGGCACACGACCCAACACGGTCAAGGTCAGGCTCAGGGGGCCACGCGTGGTATCGCCGCCCACTAACCCCACGCCGCAACGTTGCGCCATGGCATTCAACCCTTGGGCATAGCGTTGCAGCCAATCGGCATCGACCGTCGGTGTGGTAAGGGCAAGGGTAAACGCGAGGGGATGGGCGCCCATGGCGGCCAGGTCACTCACCGCCACGGCCAACGAGCGCTGGCCGAGCAGGAAGGGGTCGCAGGGGTCGGCAAAATGCACCCCGGCCACCAGTGTATCGGTGGAGATTGCCAACTGCTCCCCAGTGGGGAGCGCCAGCAAGGCGCAGTCATCGCCGATCCCCAGGGCAATCCCCTCGCCGCCTTGCGCACAAGGCGCGGCGGCGAAGTAGTTGCGGATCAGCTCAAACTCGCCCATTCAGGTTTCAAGCGCGATTCAGCGCTTGTACGCCTTCACTTCGGCTTCACGCAGGCGTGGTGCCAGCTTGTCGAGCACGCCGTTGACGAACTTGTGGCCGTCGGTCGAACCGTAGACTTTCGCCAGTTCGATACCTTCGTTGATCACCACGCGGTACGGCACGTCAACGCGATACAGCAGCTCCCAGGCGGACAGGCGCATCACGCACAGCTCAACCGGGTCCAGCTCGTCGATGGTCAGGTCCAGGCATGGCGCCAGGGCTGCATCGATCTCGGTCAGGTGGGCATGCACACCGTGCAGGATGTCGTGGAAGTACGGCAGGTCGGCGAAGGTGAAATCGTTGTCGACGCGAAACTGTGCCTCGATTTCGTTCAACGAAGCGCCCGCTATCTGACGCTGATACAGCGCCTGGGTCGCCAACTGCCGAGCAGCGCGACGCTTCTCGTTCTTGGATGGCTTGCCGGCATCGGCTGGGCGTGGGTCACGCGGGTTGAAGTTGTCGCTCTCGTCGGAAATCACTTGGCCTCCAACTGCGACAGCAGGCTGACCATTTCCAGCGCGGACAGGGCAGCTTCAGCGCCTTTGTTACCGGCCTTGGTGCCGGAGCGCTCGATGGCTTGCTCGATGGAATCAACGGTCAGTACGCCGAAAGCGACCGGTACGCCGAACTCCATGGACACCTGGGCCAGGCCCTTGGTGCATTCGCCGGCCACGTATTCGAAGTGCGGGGTACCGCCACGAATGACCGCGCCCAGGGCGATGATCGCCGCGTATTCACCCTGCTGGGCAACTTTTTGCGCAACCAGTGGAATTTCGAAGGCGCCAGGGGCACGGATGATGGTGATGTCGCTCTCGCTCACACCGTGGCGAACCAGGGCGTCCACGGCACCGCTTACCAGGCTTTCAACCACGAAGCTGTTGAAGCGGCCAACCACCAGGGCGTAGCGGCCTTTGGGGGCGATGAAGGTACCTTCGATGGTCTTCAGGGTCATTCGACAAATCTCTTAAAGAGCCGGGACGCGTGTATGACGCGTCCCTTAGTGATATTTGAACCGCGAACAAAGGGCGAAAACCGCCAGCCTTTATTCGGAGGGCACGTATTCTACTACTTCCAAGTCGAAACCGGATATCGCATTAAATTTCATCGGTGCGCTCATCAGGCGCATTTTGCGCACGCCCAGGTCCCGCAGGATCTGCGAACCGGCACCGACGATGCTGTAGGTGGTCGGCTTTTTCACCGGCGCGTGGTCAGCCGTTTCGCGGATATGCGCCAGCAAGACGTCGCCATCCACCGGGTTGCCGAGCAGCAGCACCACACCGCTGCCCGCCTCGGACACCGCGGACATCGCGGCGCGCAGGCTCCAGCGGCCCGGTTGCTTGACCATCAGCAGGTCACGCAGCGGGTCCATGTTGTGCACGCGCACCAGGGTCGGCTCTTCGGCGCAAATGGTGCCCAGGGTAAGGGCCATGTGCACGTCGCCTTCCACTGAATCACGGTAGGTGACCAAATTGAATTGGCCCAGTTCGCTGTCGAGTGGCTGCTCGGCAATCCGCTGAACGGTACGTTCGTGGATCATCCGGTAGTGAATCAGGTCGGCAATGGTGCCCACCTTGATGTTGTGTTCGGCGGCAAAGGCTTCAAGTTCAGCACGGCGAGCCATGGTGCCGTCGTCGTTCATCACTTCGCAGATCACGCCGCTTGGCTCGAAACCGGCCATGCGTGCCAGGTCGCAGGCGGCTTCGGTGTGGCCGGCGCGGGCCAGGGTGCCGCCCGGTTGGGCCATCAGCGGGAAAATGTGGCCTGGGCTGACGATGTCTTCGGCCTTGGCGTCTTTGGCGGCGGCGGCTTGCACCGTGCGCGCGCGGTCAGCGGCAGAAATACCGGTGGTCACGCCGGTAGTCGCTTCAATCGACACGGTGAACTTGGTACCAAAACCCGACCCATTGCGCGGCGCCATCAATGGCAGCTTGAGCAACTCGCAACGCTCGCGGCTCATGGGCATGCAGATCAGCCCACGGGCATGCTTGGCCATGAAGTTGATGTGCTCAGCCTGGCAGGCCTCGGCGGCCATGATGATGTCGCCTTCGTTCTCGCGGTCTTCGTCATCCATCAGGATGACCATCTTGCCTTGGCGGATGTCTTCAACCAGTTCTTCGATACTATTGAGCGCCACAGGGCACCCCCTTGGTCAGGATTTCAGGTAGCCATTAGCGGCCAGAAAACTTTCGGTGATGTTCCCGGATGTTGGCTCTGCGGCCTTATCGCCCATCAACAGGCGCTCCAGGTAACGGGCAAGCAAGTCGACTTCCAGGTTCACCCGGCGACCCGGCTGGTACGAGGCCATGATCGTTTCGCTGAGGGTGTGGGGAATGATGGTCAGTTCGAATTCGGCGCCGTTCACGGCGTTCACGGTCAGGCTGGTGCCATCGACAGTGATCGAGCCTTTGTGGGCGATGTATTTGGCCAGCTCTTTGGGCGCGCGGATACGAAATTCCACGGCCCGCGCATTTTCGCTGCGGGCGACCACTTCGCCGACGCCGTCGACGTGGCCGCTGACCAGGTGACCGCCCAGGCGGGTGGTCGGGGTCAGGGCTTTTTCCAGGTTGACCGGGCTGCCGGCCTTGAGATCGTTCATCGCGGTGCAGTCCAGGGTTTCCCGGCTGACGTCGGCGGCAAAACCGTTGCCCGGCAGTTCGATGACGGTCAGGCACACGCCGCTGACCGCAATGCTGTCGCCCAGTTTGACGTCGCCGAGGTCGAGCTTGCCGGTTTCAACCAGCAGGCGCACGTCGCCGCCTTTGGGGGTCATTGCACGGATGCTGCCGATGGATTCGATAATGCCGGTGAACATTTCGTTCTCCTGAAAACGAGGGGCTGACGCTCAAGCGCAGGCCGGGAATTATACGCTCGCTGCTGGCACAGGGATGGCAGTGACCCGCCAGTCGTCGCCTACAGCGCGCATTTCAGTGATCTTGAGTTGGGGGGCGTCGGCCAGTTTATCAAGCGGCCAGTCCAGCAAAGGCCGGGCGGCGGAGCCGAGGAACTTGCCTGCGACGAATATCACGTATTCGTCTACCAGGCCTTGTTGGGCAAACGCACCCGCCAGGCTTGGACCAGCTTCCACCAGCACGTCGTTGACGCCACGCGCAGCCAGCGCGACCAGTGCCGAGCGCAAGTCGACCTGGCCTTCGACACCCGGCACCACCAGGCACTCAGGGCCACGGGGGAACTGATTTTCGGCGGTCACGCAGGTGATGACCAACGCCGGGCCGGCCTTGAAGAACGGCGCGTTGAGCGGCACTCGCAGGCGGCCGTCGATCAGCACGCGCAATGGCGGGCGCGACATGGCCAGGGCGGTGGTGGCGTCATCCAGGCCGAGTTCGGCGGCGCGCACGGTCAGGCGCGCACCGTCGGCCAGCACCGTATCGGCGCCGGTCAGCACCACGCTGGCCTCGGCGCGCAGGCGCTGTACGGCAGCGCGGGCGGCGGGGCCGGTGATCCATTGGCTTTCGCCGCTGGCCATCGCGGTGCGGCCGTCCAGGCTCATCGCCAGCTTGACCCGCACAAACGGCAGGCCCTGCTCCATGCGCTTGAGGAACCCTCTGTTGAGGGCCCGCGCTTCACTTTCCAACACACCGCTGCGCACGTCGATCCCGGCCTGGGCCAGGCGCTGCATGCCGCGCCCGGCGACTTCCGGGTTAGGGTCCTGCATCGCCGCGACCACCCGCGCCAACCCGGCACTCACCAGCGCATCGGCGCACGGCGGGGTGTGCCCATAGTGGCTGCAAGGTTCGAGGGTCACATAGGCGGTGGCGCCGCGCGCCTTGTCACCGGCAGCGCGCAGGGCATGAACTTCGGCATGGGGCTCGCCGGTGCGCACGTGCCAGCCTTCGCCGACGACCTGCCCATCGCGCACAATCACGCAGCCCACCCGAGGGTTGGGGTGGGTGGTGTACAGACCCTTGCGCGCCAGTTCGAGGGCGCGGGCCATGTAATGGGCGTCGAGCACAGCTTGTTCGGCAGAGGGTGAATTCATTCTTTGGCAGGCTCACGGGCCAGGCGGTCGATCTCTTCGCGGAACTCATTGAGGTCCTGGAAGCGTCGATACACCGAGGCGAAACGGATATAGGCAACTTCGTCGAGCTTTTGTAGCTCGCCCATTACCAGTTCTCCAACCACCAGGCTCTTGACCTCGCGCTCGCCGGTCGCACGCAGCTTGTGCTTGATATGCACCAGCGCCGCCTCCAGCCGCTCGACACTCACCGGGCGTTTTTCCAGGGCGCGCTGCATACCGGCGCGCAGTTTTTCTTCGTCGAAGGGTTGGCGGCTGCCGTCGGACTTGATCAGCCGTGGCAACACCAGTTCGGCGGTTTCGAAGGTGGTGAAACGTTCACCGCAGCCAGAGGCCAGGCATTCGCGCCGGCGACGCACTTGATCGCCCTCGGCGACCAGACGCGAGTCAATGACCTTGGTGTCGTTGGCACCGCAGAAGGGACAGTGCATGGTGGGCAGGCAACAAATAAAGGGAGGGCCATGGTAGCGCATCCCCGTGGCAAGACAAGCCATAGCCTTTACGGTATATAGGCTGGCTATTATGTTTCATATTTTTCAAGCCACGGATTTTGTCCTTTCTGGAGCCGTACATGCAGTTACGACCACTTGTTTTGCTCACCCTGTTCAGTGTCCTGGTCGCCTGCAGCAGCGAAGCCCCCAAGCCTGCCGCCCCTCAACCGGCACCGGCGCAAGAGAAAAAAGTCCCCGGCATTGAAGACACCGGTCCCCTGCCCGCCTACCAGCGTGAAATCAGCGGCAGCCTAACCAACGTGCCGGCCGGCGCTGAAGTCGAGATGGCGTTGCTGGTGATCGACGACCGTTCGCGTCCGCAACAACTGCTGGCCAGCAGTGTGCTGACCGGCAATGGCCAGCCCCTGGCCTTCCGCCTGCGCTACAACCCCGAAGCCTTCCCCGCCGGTGCGCGGGTTGAACTGCGCGGCCGCGCCAGCCAGTCCGGCCAGCTGATCCTGCACCTGCCCGCCGTGCGCATCACCCAGGCGATCACCCAGAGCACCGGCCCCCTGCAACTCGTCAAGGCACCATGACGCCACCGTTGGACCTGCAAGCGGCGCTGAGCGAACTGATCGGCGACGCACAGCTGGTGCCCTGCCCGTTGCCGGGCACCGAGCTGTCGTTGTGGCTGCTGGATGCCGACAACATGGACCGCGCCTTCAGCCCCGAAGAAACCCGCCGCATCCTGCATGAACCGCCCTACTGGAGTTTTTGCTGGGCCAGCGGCCTGGCGCTGGCGCGCTACCTGGCGGCGAACCCTGAGTGGGTCGCGGGCAAGCGCGTGCTGGACTTCGGCGCGGGTTCCGGCGTGGCCGCGATTGCAGCGGTCAAGGCTGGCGCACGGGAAGTGGTGGCCTGCGACCTGGACCCACTGGCCTTGGCGTCATGCCGGGCGAATGCCGAGCTTAACGGTGTAGAACTGGGCTACTCCGCCGATTTTTTCGCCGAAGCCGATCGCTTCGACCTGATCCTGGTCGCCGATGTGCTCTACGACCGGGCGAACCTGCCGCTGCTGGACCAGTTCCTCACGCGGGGCCGCGAAGCGTTGGTGGCGGATTCGCGCGTGAGGGACTTCCAGCACCCGGATTACCAGCGGCTGGAGATCCTTGATGCGCTGACATTGCCGGACCTGGCCGAGCCTTGGGAGTTTCGTAAGGTGAGCCTGTACCATTCGCGGCGCTCTTGAAAGCATCCCTCCTGTAGTGAGCGGGCTTGCCCCGCGCCGGGTGGCGGAGCCGCCCCAAAACAGGCGGCTGAATTCTGTCTGGAAGGTTGCGGTGACCGGATTGGGGCGGCTTCGCCACCCAGCGCGGGGCAAGCCCGCTCACTACCGTGGCAGGCATCACGCGTTTGAACTCCAAGCCGCTTCCGGTAGCCAGCGCCAGCCCTTATAGTTGCCCCATTCCCGCTTTATTCGAGACGCCCCATGAGTGAACCCACGCCGTATATCTTCGACGTCACCACCGCCAATTTCGACCAGGCCGTGATCCAGAACTCCTTCGAAAAACCCGTGCTGGTGGATTTCTGGGCCGAGTGGTGCGCGCCATGCAAGGCGTTGATGCCGATGCTGGCGAAGGTTGCCGAGAGTTATCAGGGCGAGTTGCTGCTGGCCAAGGTCGATTGCGAGGCCGAGCAGGACATCGTTGCGCGGTTTGGCATTCAGAGCCTGCCGACGGTGGTGCTGTTCAAGGATGGCCAGCCGGTGGATGGGTTCGCCGGAGCGCAGCCGGAGTCGGCGGTGCGAGCGATGCTCGAGCCCCATGTGCAGATGCCACCACCGGCGGCGGCGGATCCGTTGGAGCAGGCCCAGGCACTGTTTGCCGAAGGTCGCATCAGCGATGCTGAGGCCGTCCTGGTGACGCTGCTGGGCGAAGACAACACTAACGCCGCGGCGTTGATCCTGTACGCCCGCTGCCTGGCCGAACGCGGTGAATTGGGTGAAGCCCAGACCGTGCTGGACGCGGTGAAGAGCGACGATCACAAAGCCGCCCTCGCCGGGGCCAAGGCGCAGATCACCTTCCTGCGCCAGGCTGCCGACCTGCCGGACGCCGCCGACTTGAAAAGCCGCTTGGCGCAAAACCCGCAGGACGACGAAGCGGCCTATCAGTTGGCGATCCAGCAACTGGCGCGCCAACAGTACGACGCGGCGCTGGAAGGTTTGCTCAAGCTGTTTATCCGCAACCGCAGCTACAGCGAAGGCCTGCCGCACAAGACCTTGCTGCAGGTGTTCGAACTGCTGGGCAACGACCACCCGCTGGTGACCGTGTACCGCCGCAAGTTGTTCGCCGCGCTGTACTAATCGCCGACCCAGCTGTACAGCGGCGTATCCCCGCCGCTGGCAACCTTCACCTGGGCGCTGTGGCGCAGGCGTACCAACAGTCGCTTGCCCGCCGAGGCGTCGCCGGCCAGGCCTTCCAACTGGTCAAGCAACTCCAGGCCACTGAGCTGTCCGGCCTTGCGCAACAGCGCCTGGGCGCCCTGCCACAGCTCATCATTGTGTTTGACCGGAGCCACGGGCGCGGCGGCCGGGCTGGCGACGGGCGTAGCCTGCAAGTGCGCGCCCAGCCGTGCCCAATCGCCGTCATCGAGCTCCAGGGTCAAGTCCACCGGCAGGTCGCCGACCGTTCCACGAATTCGCAACATCGTCCTTACTCCTGCATTTTTCCGACAAGCATGCTCCCATGCGGCTTGCGCAACGCCAAGCGGGCGGTCAAACTCTCAGTCAATTGTTATAAGATCACATAACAAAACTTTCATGTTCTGGAGTCTTCTCATGCGCCGTTTGTTGCTTGCTTTGCCGTTTGCCCTGCTGCCATTGGCGGTTGCCCATGCTCATGACGACCACGACCATGAACACGGCAGCCTCGGCGCCCACGAGCATGGCGTCGGCCGCCTCAACGCAGTGCTCGACGGCCAGGCCCTGGAGCTTGAGTTGGACAGCCCGGCAATGAACCTGGTGGGTTTCGAACACCTGGCCACCACCCCGGCGGACAAAGCCAAGGTCGCCGCCGCGCGCAAGCAACTGGAGAACCCCGTTGCCCTGTTCAACCTGCCTAAGGCTGCCGGTTGCGTGGTCAGCACCCAGGAGCTCAACAGCCCACTGTTCGGCGATAAGCCCGAAGCCGACCATGACGACGACGATGACGACGCCAAAGACGCCGCCCACGACCACCCTCACGACCACAGCGAAATCCACGCCCACTACCAGTTCACCTGTGCCACACCGGCGGCCCTGAGCACTCTTGACCTGACCCAGGTGTTCAAGACCTTCCCCGCCACCCAGAAAATTCAGGTACAACTGATCGGCCCGAGCGGCCAGCAAGGTGTTGAAGCGACGGCCACCGCAGCCACCCTGAAGTTCTGAGTCCCCATGACCCACGCATTGATCGAACTGTCTGACCTGGGCTTCAACTGGCCTGGGCATCCACAGTTGCTGGACATCCCCGCGTTCCGCCTGGAAGCAGGGGAAACCCTGTTTCTCAAAGGCCCGAGCGGCAGTGGCAAAACCACACTGCTGGGCCTGCTCGGCGGCGTGCAGAAACCCAGCCGAGGCAGCATCCGCCTGCTCGGCCAGGAGCTGACTGAGCTCTCGGCCGGTGCCCGCGACCGTTTCCGCGTCGACCACACCGGCTACATCTTCCAGCAGTTCAACCTGCTGCCGTTCCTGTCGGTGCGCGAGAACGTCGAATTGCCGTGCCACTTTTCCACGCTGCGCGCGCAACGAGCAAAACAGCGCCACGGCAGTGTCGACCAGGCCGCCGCTGCGTTGCTCGCGCACCTGGGCTTGAAAGACAAAGACCTGCTCGAAAGGCGTGCCGACTCGCTGTCCATCGGCCAGCAACAACGGGTGGCCGCCGCCCGTGCGTTGATCGGCCAGCCGGAACTGGTGATCGCCGACGAGCCTACCTCGGCCCTGGACTACGACGCCCGCGAAGCCTTCCTGCAACTGCTGTTCGCCGAATGCCGCGAAGCGGGCGCCAGCCTGTTGTTTGTCAGCCATGACCAAAGCCTGGCTTCGCTGTTCGACCGCAACCTGTCGCTGGCCGAACTCAATCGCGCCGCCACGCCCGCAGAGGTTTGAGATGTATCTGTTCCGTCTAGCCATGGCCAGCCTGGCTAACCGCCGCTTTACCGCGACCCTCACTGCTTTCGCCATCGCGCTTTCAGTCTGCTTGTTGCTCGCGGTGGAGCGCGTGCGCGTTGAGGCGCGCAACAGTTTCGCCAGCACCATCAGCGGCACCGACCTGATCGTCGGCGCCCGCTCGGGCTCGGTCAACCTGCTGCTGTACTCGGTGTTCCGCATCGGCAACGCCACCAACAACATCCGTTGGGACAGCTTCGAACACTTTGCCGCCAGCCCCCAGGTGAAGTGGGCGATCCCGATGTCCCTCGGCGACTCCCATCGCGGCTACCGCGTGATGGGCACCAACGCGTCCTACTTCGAACACTACCAATACGGCCGCAAGCAAAACCTCGAACTGGCCAGCGGCCGCGCCTTCGCGACCGACCCGTTCGAAGTGGTGCTCGGTGCCGAAGTCGCCGACGCGTTGCATTACAAACTCGGCGACAAACTGGTGCTTGCCCACGGCGTGGCGGTGGTCAGCCTGGTCAAGCACGACGACAAACCGTTCACCGTGGTCGGCATTCTCAAGCGCACCGGCACGCCGGTGGACCGCACGTTGCACATCAGCCTCGGCGGCATGGAAGCGATCCATATCGACTGGCACAACGGCGTGCCCGCGCAGGGCAAAGGCCGTATCAGCGCCGACCAGGCACGCAACATGGACCTTACGCCGCAGGCCATCACCGCGTTCATGCTCGGCCTGAACAACAAGATTTCCACCTTCGCCCTGCAACGGGAGATCAACGAATTCCGCGGCGAACCGATGCTGGCGATCCTGCCCGGCGTGGCACTGCAAGAGCTGTGGAGCATGATGGGCACCGCCGAAAAAGCCCTGTTCGTGATCTCGCTGTTCGTGGTGCTCACCGGCCTGATCGGCATGCTCACGGCGATCCTCACCAGCCTCAACGAACGCCGCCGCGAGATGGCGATCCTGCGTTCGGTGGGCGCACGCCCGTGGCATATCGCGACGCTGCTGATCTTCGAAGCCTTCGCCCTGGCGCTGTCTGGCGTGATCGCGGGCGTGGGTTTGCTGTACGTGTGCATGGCCGCGTCGCGCGGGTACCTGCAGGCCAACTACGGCCTGGACTTGCCGATGTCGTGGCCCAGCGAATATGAATGGACGTTGCTCGCCGGTATCCTGGCGGCAGCGCTGTTGATGGGCAGCGTGCCCGCGTGGCGCGCCTATCGACAATCCCTGGCCGATGGCCTGTCCATACGTTTATGAGGAAGGCTTTGATGCGTCGCGCCCTGCTTGCCCTGTTTCTGCTGATTGCCCTGCCCGCCTGGGCGGAAGATCAGCCCAAGGACTTGTCCTGGCAGGAAATGATCCCGCCGGACGCGCCGCCGGAAATTCCCAATATGAAACCGCTGCACGACCTGTCGAACATGGCCGATGCGTTGTCCGTCGAGGCGGCGCCGGCCGCCAAACAGGATTTGCCCAACGCGCCGGTGGTGCAGAGCCTCGACGGTCAGCACATCCGTTTACCGGGTTATATCGTGCCGCTGGAAGTCAGCGAAGAAGGCCGTACCACCGAGTTTCTGTTGGTGCCGTATTTCGGCGCGTGCATCCATGTGCCGCCGCCGCCGTCGAACCAGATCGTGCATGTCAAAAGCGAAATCGGCGTGAAGCTCGATGAGCTCTACCAGCCGTACTGGATCGAAGGCGCGATGCAAGTCAAACCGTCCACCAGCGAACTCGCCGATGCCGGTTACCAGATGGATGCCGAGAAAATTTACATGTACGAGCTGCCGGAATAGCGCTGATCGCCCTTTCATTGAGCTGAGTCAAAAGACCGAACGGAACGATCTTTACCATTGGACGTACAACTTTTAAACGTCCTTTGGAGCTCCCATGAACAAGTCTCTGCTCGGCGCGTCCCTCTTCGCGCTCGCCCTCGCTGCCCCTGTTGCACACGCTCACGAAGCGGGCGACATTCTGATTCGCGCCGGTGCAATCACCGTGAACCCGAAGGCAGACAGCAGCAGCGTCAAGGTTGACCAGGGCCCATTGGCCGGCGCCAATCTGGGCGGCAAGGCGACCATGAGCAGCGACACTCAGTTGGGCTTGAACTTCGCCTACATGCTGACCAACCACGTCGGTATCGAACTGCTGGCGGCCACACCGTTCGAGCATGACGTGAAGATCAAGAACACCGCCCTTGGCGCCGCGAACGGCAAACTCGGCACCCTGAAACACCTGCCGCCGACCCTGAGCGTCGTGTACTACCCACTGGACAACAAGTCGGCTTTCCAGCCGTACGTGGGCGCCGGTATCAACTACACCTGGATCTATGACGAACACGTCGGCAGCCGCGCATCGGACGCAGGCTTCAGCAACTTCAAGGCCGAGAACTCCTGGGGCTGGGCGGCGCAGATCGGTGCCGACTACATGATCAACGACAAGTGGATGATCAACGCCCAGGCGCGCTACATCGACATCAGCACCAAAGCGACGGTGGACAACAATGCCCTGGGCCAGGGCACGCGCGCCAAGGTCAATGTGGACGTGGACCCGATGGTCTACATGGTGGGTATCGGCTACAAGTTCTGACACCAACCTGACCAGTAACACAAAACTCAATGTGGGAGGGGGCTTGCCCCCGATTGCAGTGTGTCAGCCAACACATATTTGACTGAACCACCGCTATCGGGGACAAGCCCCCTCCCACATTTGGCTCGTGCCCACATTAGGTTTGTGTGCGGGATCAGCTGTGACGGTAGAACCGGTCCAGCAACGCCGGCAGCCCCGCCCGCCACGCCCGTGGCTTGATGCCGAAGGTGTGAAGGATTTTCTTGCAAGCCAGCACCGCGTGTTGCGGCTCATCCGCCGCATCCGGCCGGGCCGCATGGGCCTGGGCGGTGGGGGATTCGATCGCCAGCGGGTGGAAGGTACGTGCTTCAGTCAAAATCGCCTGGCCCAGCGCCAACGGTGTGGTCGCCTCATGCCCGGCGTAGTGGTACGTGCCCCACAACGGCGCCGCGCAATCGAGTTGCTTGAGCACCGAGATGATCACCCGCGCCGCGTCATCCACCGGCGTCGGGTTGCCGCGACGGTCGTCCGCCATCAGCAATTCATCCGGCTTCTCGGCCCGCGCCAGGAAGCGCCCGAGGGTGCCGTCGACGCTGTCATCCAGCAGCCAGCCGAAACGCAACAGCACATGTTGTGGGCAGGTGGCGCGCACACTCTGTTCGATTCGCCACAACGCCTGGCCGCGCAGGCCCAGGGGCACCGGCTCGTCTTTTTCGCTGTAGGCGGTGGCGCGGGAGCCATCGAACACGCGGTAGCTGGACGGTTGCAGCAAGGTGATGTTGTGGTGCTGGCACAGTTCGGCCAGGCGCTCGATGGCGAATTCCTGGGCGGCCAAACGGGTTTCGCTGACCACCTCGGCCTGGAACCAGTCGAAATAGTAGGCGAGGTTGATCAACGCATCGGGACGGGTGTCGTCGAGCAGTTGGGTAAGGCTCGCGGCATCCCAGCCGTCTTTGGGCGGTTTGGGGGCGAGGAAACCGATGTCTTCCTCTGCACCGAGGCGAATCAGCGCCTGCCCGAGGGCATTCCCGCCGCCCAGTAACATAAGGCGCATTCGCATAGATTGAGCAGGCCCGGTCTGTGTGGAACGAAGGTTTTCAGGTATTTGTCAGAATCGTTGCATTTTGCGGGTTTGTAGCGCAACCGTCACGGATAAAGTGCGCGATTGCAACTTGTTGGAACAGGGGCTATCAATCACTCCATGAACCTTCCTGAATCCACCGACACCGCATTGACCGGCTTCCACCCCGCCGTCAGCACCTGGTTCCGCAGCACCTTCCCCTCGGTGACAGGCGCCCAGGCCCAGGCATGGCCGCTGATCCGCCAGCGCCAATCAACACTGATCGCCGCGCCCACCGGCTCCGGCAAGACGCTCACAGCGTTCCTGGCGGTGCTGGATGACTTGGTCCACCAAGGCCTGGCCAACGGCGGTGAACTGCCGGATGAAACCCTGGTGGTCTATGTGTCGCCACTCAAGGCGCTGTCCAACGACATCCAGATCAACCTGCAAAACCCGCTGGCCGGGATCACTGAGCACCTGCGGAACCTGGGCCTGCCGCCGCTGGCCATCCGCACCGCCGTGCGCACCGGTGACACCCCGCAAAAAGACCGCGCACTGATGCGCAAGCGCCCGCCGCATATCCTGGTGACCACCCCGGAATCGCTCTACGTGCTGCTGGGCTCGGACTCCGGCCGACAGATGCTCGCCAGCACGCGCACGGTGATCATCGATGAAATCCACGCCATCGCCGCCGGCAAACGTGGCAGCCACCTGGCCTTGAGCCTGGAACGCCTGCAAGGCTTGTGCGCCGAGCCACTGATGCGCATCGGCTTGTCGGCCACGCAAAAGCCCATCGACGCGGTGTCGCGGTTCCTCGTCGGTAGCGGCCGGGCGTGCGCGATTGTGGATATCGGCCACGCCCGCCCGCGCGACCTGGATATCGAGGTGCCGCCCGTGCCGCTCTCTGCGGTGATGGCCAACGATGTGTGGGAGCGGGTCTACGACCGCCTCGCCGAGTTGGCCCGCGAACACCGTACCACGCTGATTTTCGTCAACACCCGGCGCCTGGCCGAGCGCCTGGCCCGGCATTTGAGCGAGCGCCTGGGCAAAACCGCCGTGGCCGCCCACCACGGCAGCCTGGCCAAGCAAATGCGCCTGGACGCCGAACAGCGCCTCAAGGGCGGCGAGCTGCAGGTGCTGATCGCCACCGCGTCCCTGGAGTTGGGGATTGATATCGGCGATGTCGATCTGGTTTGCCAGATTGGCTCGCCCGGCTCCATCAACGGCTTTCTGCAAAGAGTCGGTCGCTCCCGCCACCAGGTGGGTGGCACGCCCAAGGGACGACTGTTCGCCACCACCCGCGACGACCTGATTGAATGCGCCGCCCTGCTCGACTGCGTGCGCCGGGGCGAACTCGACACGCTGCAGATTCCCGTGGCGCCTCTGGATGTACTGGCCCAGCAGATCATCGCCGAGGTCAGCGCCCAGGAATGGTCCGAGCAGGCCTTGCTGGCGCTCATCCACCGCGCCGCGCCCTACGCCACGCTGGATGAGCGCCACTACCAGGCACTGCTGCAAATGCTCTCCGACGGTTACAACGGTCGCCAGGGCATCCGCAGCGCCTACCTGCACCGCGACGCCCTGACTCGCACCCTGCGCGGTCGACGGGGCGCCAAGCTGACCTCCGTCACCAGTGGCGGCACCATCCCCGACAACGCCGACTACAGCGTGTTGCTCGAACCCCAGAGCCTGAACATCGGCAGCGTCAACGAAGACTTCGCGGTGGAAAGCATCGCCGGGGATATCTTCCAGCTGGGCAACACCTCGTATCGCATCTTGCGGGTCGAAGCCGGCAAAGTGCGCGTCGAGGACGCCCATGGCCAACCGCCGACCATCCCCTTCTGGCTCGGTGAGGCGCCGGGGCGCAGCCACGAATTGTCAGCGGCGGTGGCGCGCCTCCAAGGTCAGATGGACGCGCTGCTCAGCGCCACGCCGGGTGACCTGCACGCCGCACAGGATTGGCTTACCGCCACCCTCGGCCTGAACCGCGCCAGCGCCGAGCAGATCCTCGATTACCTGGCCCGCGCTCGCTTGGCCCTGAGTGCGTTGCCGTCCCAGGACACGTTGATCATGGAGCGTTTTTTCGACGCGTCCGGCGGCACCCAACTGATCATCCACACGCCGTTCGGCAGCCGCGTCAACCGCGCCTGGGGCCTGGCCCTGCGCAAGCGTTTTTGCCGCACGTTCAATTTTGAATTGCAGGCGGCGGCCAGCGAAAACGCAATCGTGCTGTCGCTGTCCACCGGCCACAGTTTCGAGCTGGACGAGGTGTGGCGTTACCTCAATAGCCAGAGCGCCGAGCATATCCTGATACAAGCGGTGCTGGATGCGCCGCTGTTTGGCGTGCGCTGGCGCTGGAATGCCGGGGTGGCGCTGGCGTTGCCGCGCTATACCGGGGGGCGCAAAGTGGCGCCGCAGATTCAGCGCATGAAAAGCGAAGACCTGATCGCCAGCGTCTTCCCCGACCAGATCGCCTGCCTGGAAAACCTCGCCGGCGAGCGCGAGGTGCCTGAACACCCGCTGGTCGAGCAAACACTCGACGACTGCCTGCACGAAGCCATGGACAGCGAGGGTTGGCTTGCGCTGTTGCGGCGCATGGAACATGGCGAGGTGCGCCTGATCAGCCGCGACCTGCCCGCGCCCTCGCCCATGGCCGCAGAAATCCTCAGCGCCCGCCCCTACACCTTTCTCGACGATGCCCCCCTGGAAGAGCGCCGCACCCAGGCCGTGCTCAACCGACGCTGGAGCGACCCGCAGAGCACCGACGACCTCGGCGCACTGGATGCGGATGCCATCGCCGGCGTGCGCGAAGAAGCCTGGCCGGCGCCCAACGGGCCGGACGAAATGCATGAGGCGTTGATGAGCCTGGCGTGCATCGCCGGTAACGAAGTCACGCCGCAATGGGCGACTTGGCTGCACGCATTGGCCCAGAGTGGCCGCGCCTATCAACTGCACACTCACTTACACACCCGCCTGTGGGTCGCCGTCGAACGCCTGAGTTGTGTGCAGACGATCTACCCCGGCAACGCGCCGTTGCTGCCCGGCTTCGATGAGCCCTGGACCGTTGAGGAGGCCGTCACGGAAGTGCTGCGCGCGCGCCTCGGTGGGTTTGGCCCGCTGAGCCTGATCGAGATCGCCGCGCCCCTGGCCTTGCCGGTGGCGGATGTCACCCAGGCACTGGCCCGTCTGGAGCAGGAAGGCTACGTGCTGCGCGGGCATTTCAGCCCCGGTGCCACCCAGGAGCAATGGTGCGAACGCCATTTGCTGGCGCGCATTCATCGTTACACGGTTAAGCGCCTACGCCGGGAAATCGAGCCGGTGGCGCTGCAGGACTTCATGCGTTTTCTGTTCGATTGGCAGCATTTGTCCGACGGCACCCGTGGCCAGGGCAGCGCGATGTTGCCGCATATCGTCGGGCAGTTCGAAGGTTACGCCGCCGCCACTTCCGCCTGGGACAGCGATTTGCTCAGTGCGCGGCTCAAGGATTACTCCTCGACCTGGCTCGATGAGTTATGCCGCAGCGGCAAACTGGTATGGACGCGCTTGAGCAACAAGACCAGCGCCATGGCATTGCGCAGCACTCCGGTGGTGTTGCTGCCACGCAGCCACGTGGGACTGTGGAGCGGACTGACCGAACCCGCCGACGCCACCACACTGTCGCCCAAGGCGCAGAAGGTGCATCAAGCCCTGCGCGACCACGGCGCGCTGTTTTTTGATGAACTGGTGCATGAAGCCCACTTACTGCGCAGCGAACTGGAAACCGCTTTGCAGGAACTGGTGGGTGCCGGTTTGGTGAACGCCGACAGCTTTGCCGGGTTGCGTGCGCTGACCACCCCCGCGAGCAAACGCCAGGCGCGCAGCAGTCGGCGCGGGCGCGGCGCGTTTATCGGCGGTATGGACGATGCGGGGCGTTGGGCGCTGATCCGACGCCCGTCGACTGCCGCAGGTCCGCCTTCCGCCGAGACCCTGGAGCATGTGGCGATGACCTTGCTGCGCCGCTATGGCGTGGTGTTCTGGCGCTTGCTGGAGCGCGAGGCGGAGTGGCTGCCGAGCTGGCGCGAGTTGCTGCGCACTTTCCATCGGCTGGAGGCGCGCGGGGAGATTCGGGGTGGGCGGTTTGTCAGTGGTTTGGCGGGGGAACAGTTTGCGTTGCCGGAGGCGATTCCGTTGCTGCGTGAAGTGCGGCGTCGACCCCATGATGGGAGTTTGATTGCGGTGTGTGGCGCGGACCCGTTGAACCTGGTGGGCACGCTGTTACCGGGCACCAAGGTGCCGGCGGTGAGTGGCAATCGGATTGTGTACCGGGATGGGTTGCCCGCGGCGGTCATGGTGGCGGGCAAGCAGCAGGTGTTGCTGGAGGTGGATCAGCAGGTGGTGCAGGAGAAGTTGATCAGGCATTGAGCCTGTATTGACCCTGCCTGCCTCATCGCGGGCAAGCCCGGCTCCCACCTGGGAATGCATTCCACGTGTGGGAGCTGGCTTGCCTGCGATGAGGCCTTAAGCGTCAACACAACTCATTGAGGCCTGGGCTGCTCCGTCAACACCACCGATGCAGGCACCTCCTCATCTGGCTCATCCACCTGCGCCGCACGTTTAGGCAACAGCACCTGCTGTGGATAAGTCTGCGCGAAGTGCACCTCATCACAGTTATCCACAAGCTTTTTGAGGCGCTGATTGAACGCGCGACTCACTGCATACTGCCCGCCCGACACCGTGCGGAACTGCGCGGTAAGCACCACGCCATTGAGGTCCATCTTGTCGACGCCGAACACCTCCAGCGGCCCTTGCAGGTTGTACTTGAGAAACACGTCATCACGGATCGACTGCCCCGCTTCGCGAATCAGCTCCACCGCCTTGTCCACGTCGGTGTCGTAGGTGAACTGCACTGAGAAGAACGCATAGGCAAATTGCCGCGATTGGTTGGTGACCGCCTTGATCTGCCCGAACGGCACCGAGTGCACAAAGCCCTTGCCGTCGCGCAGGCGCAGGGTGCGGATGGTCAGGCCTTCGACGGTGCCGGCGTGGCCGGAGTCAAGCACCACCCAGTCGCCGATGGACAGGGTGTCTTCGATGATGATGAACAGGCCGGTGATCACATCCTGCACCAGTTGCTGCGACCCGAAGCCGATGGCCAGGCCGACCACCCCGGCCCCCGCCAGCAGCGGCGCGACGTTGATCCCGAGGTTAGCCATGGTGGTGATCGCGCAGATCACCACCAGGATGATTTTCACCGCATTGCGCAGCAGCGGCAGGATGGTTTTGACCCGCGTGCTGGGCTGGCGGCTGGAGCGTTTATTGACCGGTGGCTTGAGCGCTTCCTGGATCGCCGTGTCGAGTACCACCCAGAACAGCCAAGTCATCAGCAGGATCAGGCCGATGCTGCTGAGGGAGTCGCTGATCGCCCGGCCCACCGAGTTACGCTGGGCAAATTCGAACAGCGACACGCCCCAGATTCGTCCAAGAATCTCGATAAAGGCGATGGCCATGACGATACGCAGGATCGCATGCAACAAGCTGAGGAAGCGTTCCTTGTAGGCGCTGCTGCGCTGGATCGCGACCTGGCTGCGGGATTTGAACAGGTGTTGCAGCACGGTGCTCAGGAACACCGTACCAATCAGCAAAATGGTGGTGAACAACGCACAACGCAGGGCCTTCTGGTTATCGTCGCCGGCCCCGATCAAGTTGATCGCCGAGACCAGCACCATCAACAGGATCGGCCAGTACCACAACCCGGAAAACACCCGCAGTGATTGCTGCAACGCCGGGTGTTTAAGGCGTTGAGTCAACGGTCGATTGCGGATCAGGTGGGCCACCGGTCGACGCAGGCGCACCACCAGCACGCCGAAGATCACGGCGGCGAACAGGCCGGTAAACACCGCGATGCTGCTGGTGATATTGCCGCCGAACTGACGGGCGATTTGCGGGCTGGTCAGCGCGTCGCTGAGGGCGGCGAGAAAGCCGATCAGGAACAACGGCGTGGGGCAGTAGCTGCGGATGATCTGCACCGCCGGGCGCTTGTGGCCGACATTGAACATCACAATCACGCACAACAGCATCGACGTGGAAAAAATACCGCTGCTGGTGGCGTAGGCAAAACACAACGCCAGCGCACGCCCTATCGATGTGGGTAAAAAGTGGCTGACGTACAGCGTCAGCGGCAGGCAGATCAGCGCGGGAATCGTGTAGGGCAGCACATACCCAAGCACCGCTTGCAGGCGCCCGCGCCGGGCGACAAATGGGCGCCGGCTCACGCGTTGGACGATAAAACGCCCCAGCAGCGTCAGCAGGGTAAAGGCGCCGATCCACACCCCTGACAACAGCAGGAAGTTCCCTGCGATGCTCCATGGCGAACGCTCGGACGTCTGGTCGACCAGCCGCCCGACTTCATCCGCCGCACGGTCGGCCCGCAGGCGCCAGGCGTCGATCAGGTTCTGGTTGAGGTCGAGCTTCTCTTGCACATCATCGATGCTGGAGCTGATCGCGCCGAGCAGGCCGCCCTCGACCAGCAATTCCGGCGTGGCCGGCGCTTCAGGTTCCGGCGCGGTGGCCGCGGCTTGCAGTGCGGCACTGGGACAAAACAGCAGCGCGCCGAGCAGTAATGCAGTCTTTAGATTCAGCAAAACACCGGGCTCCTTCAGAAGGGTCTGTAAGGAACTGACGGGTTTGAGCCTTGATCGTTCCCCGTTTGCGGCATCTTTGACTTGCAGGCAACTATCAAATGCCAATCCCTGGCTTTTTCCGCAACAGCCAACACTCGACACTGCGCTCCTGATTGAAACCCACCGGAGTTGCAGCCATGCCCATTGCCTTTAACCTGGGGATCGCCGGTGGCGCCTGGGGCGGCGGGTTGATCGTGACGCATATGGCGCTCATCCACACGGCCTGGATCGGTGGACTGGTCGTGCTGGTGGCCTTGGCGCTGACAGCCTGGAGTGGCCGACTGGGTCGGCTGGGGCCGGTGTACGCAGAGCGTTCGACGCGGATAGTCGCCGGGCACTGAATCAGCAGCCATACACATCCAATGTGGGAGAGGGCTTGCTCCCTCCCACATGGGTTCTATGCCGTCTGTAGGAAGGTGGAAACTTTCAGCCAAAAATCATAGTCAGCCATAAACGGGGGCTAGCCCCTAATGCCAGTTAGTTAAGAAGCAGCAAGAGCGAAAAGTAACCCGTGGCGAGGGAGCTTGCTCCCGCTGGACTGCGCAGCAGTCCCAGTCTTTTGAAACAAAGAGCTGGGGCCGCTTCGCGACCCAGCGGGAGCAAGCTCCCTCGCCACAGGTACGGTGCTCATCCTTAGCTGACCGGCATTAGGCCAGCCCCCCCTCCCACTTTTTCACAGGAGCAATTATGGCTGCGATCCCTGACTGGGTGCCCGTAACCCCCAGCGTCGCCATCAGTCGCTTCACGGTGCTGACGGTCAATATCCACAAGGGTTTCACCGCCCTCAATCGACGCTTCATCCTGCCCGAGCTGCGTGAGGCGGTGCGCAGTGTGGGCGCCGACATGGTGTTCCTGCAGGAAATTCACGGCACTCATGAGCGTCACCCCCAGCGCTTCAGCGACTGGCCGAACATGCCTCAGTATGAGTTCCTTGCCGACAGCATCTGGCCGCAGTTCGCCTACGGGCGCAATGCGGTCTACCCCCACGGCGACCACGGCAATGCCCTGCTGTCGAAATTCCAGATCGTGCACTACGACAACCTCGATATCTCCCAAAGCGGGCATGAAAACCGTGGGCTGCTGCATTGCGTGCTGCGCTTGCCGGGCACCGGGCAGGAAGTGCACGCGATCTGCATCCACCTGGGCCTGCGTGAGGTGCATCGCCAGCAACAGTTGCGCTTGCTGGAGCAGCGCATCAGCGAGATCCCGGCCGATGCACCGCTGGTGGTCGCGGGCGACTTCAACGACTGGCGCCAGAAGGCCGACCTCAGTCAAAGCGGACTGCGGGAAGTCTTCATCGAAACCCACGGCAAACTCCCGCGCACCTTCCCGGCGCGCCTGCCCTTGCTGCCACTGGACCGCATCTATGTGCGCAATGTGAAAGTGCATAACCCTCGGGTGCTGACCTCACGGCCTTGGTCGCATTTGTCCGACCACGTGCCGCTGTCGGTGGAGATCGAACTATGAACGTTGCCGTAGAACATATTTCCACTGACCAGCCGCCGGATGAAGCCAAGGCCCGTGACCTGGATTACGGCTGGCAGAGCGGCAACCAGGTTGAGTTGCTCGAGAATGGCGAGGCGTACTTTCCCAAGGTGTTCGAGGCACTGCGCGCGGCGCGGCGGGAGATCCTGCTGGAGACCTTCATTCTCTTCGAAGACAAGGTCGGCCATGAGCTGCAGGGCATTCTCATCGAGGCGGCGCAGCGCGGCGTGAACGTGGTGGTCAGCCTCGACGGTTTTGGCTGCGGCGAGTTGAGCCCGGTGTTTCTCAGTGAGCTGGCCGAGGCGGGCGTGGCGGTGCAGATGTTCGACCCTGCGCCGAAAACCCTCGGCATTCGTACCAATTGGTTCCGCCGCCTGCACCGCAAGATTGTGGTGGTGGACGCCGAGGTGGCGTTCATCGGCGGGATCAATTTTTCCGCCGATCACTTGGGTGACTATGGGCCTGAGGCCAAGCAGGACTATGCGGTTCGGGTGACCGGCCCGGCCGTGGCGGACGTGCATCACTTCGCCCTTGCCCAAAGCGGTCGCCAGGTGCGCACGCGGCGCGGTTGGCGGCGGCGCCAGCAGCGACCGGCGTTGTGGTCCACCGACAAGAGCGACGGCCAGGTGCGCTTGATCTACCGCGACAACCTGCAGCACCGCGACGACATCGAAGAAGCGTATGTGTACGCGTTGAGCAAGGCACAACATCGCGTGGTAATCGCCAACGCTTACTTCTTCCCCGGCTACCGCTTGCTGCGCGAGATCCGCAATGCAGCGCGCCGTGGCGTGCAGGTGCAACTGATCATGCAGGGCCAGCCCGATGTGCTGCTGGCCAAGCTGGCGGCGCGCATGCTCTACGACTATCTGCTCAAGGATGGCGTGGTGATTCACGAATATTGCCAGCGCCCGCTGCATGGCAAAGTCGCCTTGGTGGATGACGAATGGAGCACCGTCGGCTCGAGCAACCTGGACCCGTTGAGCCTGTCACTGAACCTGGAAGCCAACGTGCTGATCCGCGACCGTGCGTTCAATCAGCAGCTGTATGAACGCCTGGAAACCCTGGCAAAAAATCATTGCCAGACGATGCCGGAAAACCGTAAGCCGCGCCTGTGGCTCTGGCGATTGACCGTGGGGTTCCTGGTGTTCCATGTGATGCGCCACTTTCCCGCGCTGACGGGTTGGTTGCCGGCGCACAAGCCCCGTTTGAAACCTTTCGAGAGCCCGTCCCATGACGTCTGAAACCAAAGGCTCGCGGTTCAAGCGCTGGAAGAAACCGCTGACCATCGCCTTCTTCCTGCTGCTGATCGTACTGTTCACCATGCTCGCCCGGCGTATCGACTGGAGCGAAGTGGTGCAGACCTTGGGCGATTTCAAACTGCGCACGCTGGTGATCGCAGGCACGCTGACGTTATGCAGTTTTCTGGTGTACGCCAGTTTCGACCTGATCGGCCGCACCTATATTCGCCAGCCCCTGGTGTGGAAGCAGATCCTGCCGGTGGGCATCATCAGCTATGCGTTCAACCTCAACCTGAGTGCGTGGGTCGGGGGCATCGCGATGCGCTATCGGCTGTATTCACGGCTGGGCGTGAGCAACAGCAATATCGCCAAGATCCTGGGCCTGAGCCTGGCCACCAACTGGTTTGGCTACATGGCGATAGCCGGGGTGATTTTCAGCAGCGGCCTGGTCACGATGCCGCCGGGGTGGAAGGTCAGTACCCTTGCATTGCAAGGCATTGGTGCGGTGTTAGTGCTGGTCAGCCTCGGGTATCTGGCGGCCTGCCAGTATTCGAAAAAGCGTGCGTGGACGATTCGCGGCATGGAAATCAACCTGCCGTCGCTGCGCATGGCGTGTTTGCAATTGATGTTGGGCGCGCTGAACTGGTCGCTGATGGCTGCGGTGATTTTCACCCTGCTGCCGGCCAAGCTGGACTATCCACTGGTGCTGGGCGTGTTGCTGATCAGCGCGATTGCCGGGGTGCTCACCCACATACCGGCCGGGCTTGGGGTGCTGGAGGCAGTGTTTATTGCGCTGTTGCAGCACGAGGCGTCGCGGGGCAGTTTGCTGGCGGGGTTGATCGCTTATCGGGCGATCTACTTTATTGTGCCGCTGCTGATTGCGCTGGTGATGTACCTCGGCGTGGAAGCCAAGGCCAAGGCATTGCGGGTGAAGAAAACACCGGCTTGAAAGAATGTGGGTTGATCAAGCGCTATCGCAGGCCAGCCGGCGATAGCGATCTAAACTATTGAGCCTGGATGATGCTCAACCGCTCACCCACCACCATCTCCGTGATCCAGTCCACCAGGATGGAGGTGTAGGCCTGCTGGGACACCGGATCGCTGAGGGAATGATCGGCCCCGTCGATGATGCGGTGAGTCAGTGAATGCGTCTGCTGGCACGCCGCGCGGTAACTCATGATGGTGGCGTGGGGCACATGGTCGTCGGTTTCCGACTCGACGATCAGCACGTCGCCGGTAAACGCCGAACACGCGTGCAAGGCGCGATTGGTTTCCGCGTGGACCAGGGTGCTGCGGTAATCCATCAAATCCATCTTGTCCAGATCGCGCTTGGGCTTAAGCCATTCGTCGTCGCGGTACAACGCAGGCACGCGCAACGCCAGCCAGCGCACCGGACGCAAGGAGGTGAGGATCGCCGCCAGGTATCCACCGTAACTGGTGCCGACGACGGCCACCGCCGAGGTGTCGATGGCCGGGTGTGACAACAGCCGGTCGTACGCCGCCAGCAAGTCGCGCAGGTTGTCTTCGCGGGTCACACGGGCTAACGGAATGCCGGAGCCGGCGTGGCCTCGCAGGTCGAAGGTCAGGCACACGCACCCGAGGCCGGCGATGCCCTTGGCACGTTCAAGGTCGCGCTCCTGGCTCCCGCCCCAGCCGTGCACGAACAACACCCCCGGCACTTTGGATTTGGGGCTCAGGAATGTGCCGCTCATCTGTTCGTCGTCAATATCGATCGCAATGCTTTCGCTTCTAGCCGTCATAAGATTTAACCGTCACGTACTTGAGAAGAAACCCGCTGTTTTCCGCCGGGCCGCGATACACCTCGATGGCATCAGCCGGCAACGGTTCGTCCACGTAGGTTTCCACCGAGGACACATGGATCGCGCGCAGGCCAGGGTTGTTGATAAAACTCTGCAACGCCGCGACTTCCGCACTGCTCGCCCCGCCCATACGCCAGGACTGCTCGAGCACGCCGCTGCGACGCTGGCCGTCACTGTCCAGGCCTTGGGCGATGTCGTAGTTGCGCCGTGAGGCATAAAAGCCAGGGTAGGCCTCATCGGCGGCATTGTCGAAAACCTGGGCTTGCTCAATGGCTTCACGCACGTCGTCGGGCACGTCGAGCAGCAACAGGTCGGCGTAGCCTCCCGGCACCACCAGCAGGTCGGAGCCGCCGTAGACGTCTTCGCCCTGCCCGTCTTTCGTCAGGTATTGCTCGCCGCAGTAACTGAACACGTGCCCGCCGATAAAACTTTGGCCGACGCTATGGGTGACCACATCGTGCAGGTCCTGCTCCAGCACCACGCCTTCGCTGAACAGCTTCGCAGCGTCAGGTCGCGCCAGCACAGCGTCGAATTCGTCGAGGCTGTGGATAACTTCCTGCCCGCGTCCCGCACAGGCGTGCACAGGTTTTATGCGGATTGGACCGCTGTAGAGCAAGCGCGTGGCAGCAGGCCGTGCGTCCTCAAGGGCAAAAACGCTCAAGCCATCCAGCACGACGTTTCGCACACGCTCGCAGAACAGCGCAGACCAACCTTCCGGCGCTTTGGCCTCGGGGCCGAGTAAGCCATGACTGATGGCCTTGGTGCAGATGAAGTCGTGGTCGACGTAGCCGCCCCACACATCCTCAGGCCCTTTGATATTGAGCGTTCGAGCCTGCGCCGGGCCGACCAGGGTTTGCGTGGGCAGCAGGTACAGCGCTCGCCCCGCATGCAGATCGGGGTCATAGCTGCCGCCGAATTTGAGCCCCAGGATCTGCGCCAGCCAGCGCGCCAGGGCGCGGTTGGTCTCGACCTCATGCAGCGGCGCGCCCTCGCGTATGGAATGCGCAACTACCAGCTTCTTGCGTTGAATCGGGGTCATGCGTCCCCCTTGGCCATCCAGCCATGTGTGTGCAGAGAAGGCTGCAGGGATCAGGCCAAGGCTGTTTCAGGGGAGAAGGTTTTCAAATCAAGCAGTTGTCGGAAAACCGATGGCAGTTGGCCTGCCTCATTCTGCACGACAGTGCTTCAGCGCCGCGGCGTTCTGCACGATTCAGACGCCAAAGCGGCTGCGGTAATCGCTGGGCGCCATGCCGGTGATCTTCTTGAAGATAGCGCGAAAGGCACTGGGGTCCTGGTAACCCACGGTCCAGGCAATATGGTCGATAGTGCCGTTGGTGAACTCAAGCATCTGCCGTGCCTTGCCCACGCGCAGGTGCTGGCAGTATTCGGTGGGTTTCAAGCCGGTGGCGTTGCGAAAACGCCGCAGGAACGTACGCTCTTCCAGGCCCGCCTCCTGAGCCATCGCCGCCACGCACACATCCACCGCACCGCTGGCCTGCAGCCAATGCTGAACCTTGAGGATGGCTGCGTCACCGTGGCCGAGAATGGGCGCGAAGTTACTGCCGCACTGGCTGGCGCTGTCACTGTGCTCGATCACCAGGAAACGCGCCGTGTCGGCCGCGACGCTTGGGCCCATCAGGCGATCGACCAGGCGCAGGCCGAGTTCGGACCAAGCCATCAAACCGGCGGTGGTGATCAGGTCGCCGTCATCGACAATGGGTTTGTTCGCCTCCAGGCGTACGGCCGGGTAGCGGGCCGCGAAGGATTCGGCGGAAGACCAATGGGTGGTGGCGCTACGCCCGTCGAGCAGTCCACTGCGCGCCAGCATGATCGAGCCCACACACACGCCGCCCAACACCGTGCCGGCCGTGTGTTGCCGGCGAAGCCATTCCAGTAGCTCAGGGGGCGCCTGGTCTTCGGTGAACTCACCCATCGACGGCGGTACCAGTACGGCCATCAACGGTTGATCGGGGCCGGGGGCACTGCTGAACACGCGCACGGGTGTGCCGCTCGCCTCCACCTGCCAATGGCTGACCCGCAGCAACGGCAATTGCGCGGACTGGTGCTCGGCGGCGATGCGATTGGCCACGCCGAACAGGTCGGTCAGGCCATGCACGGCCGCCCATTGCGCGCCTTGGTAGATCAACACGCCCAGCTCAACAACGACCATTGTCAGTTTTCCCCCTGTTATTGTCGGTGCAGCCAATCCTAAGTGCAGGCGCCAGCTAACATACTGGGCCCATCAACCCATCACGAGGCAACACACATGGCCAAGCAAGCGCTCATCCTAATCGATATCCAGAACGACTACTTCCCCCAGGGCAAGTGGCCACTCGACGGCGTGGAGGCCGCGGCAGACAAAGCCGCGCAGGTGCTGCATGCTTTTCGCCAGGCCGGCGATGCAGTGATTCATGTGCGTCATGAGTTCACGTCCGATGAAGCGCCGTTCTTCACGCCAGGCTCCGAGGGCGCGCACCTACATAGCAAAGTGCTGAACGAGGGCAATGAGCCGGTGGTGCTCAAGCATTTCGTGAATGCGTTTCGCGAGACCAACCTGCGTGCCTTACTGGAGCAACGCAGCATCACCGAAGTGGTGGTAGTCGGCAGCATGAGCCACATGTGTATTGACGGCGTGGTACGGGCGGCGGCGGACCTGGGTTACAAGGTCACGGTGATTCATGATGCGTGTGCGACGCGGGATCTGGAATTTAATGGCACGGTGATTCCGGCGGCGCAGGTGCATGGGGCTTATATGGCGTCGCTGGCGTTTGGTTATGCGGGCGTGGTGTCGGCGGATGAATACTTGAAGGCGCAAGCGGCGTCTTGACCACCGCTTGCTCAGGGCATATCAGCGAGTCGCGATGATGAACAAGCGCGGGAATGGCAACAGTACGGTGCCATCGGCCAGCGCTGGGTAAGCCTGGGTGATCCGCGCTTTGTATGCCTGAAGAAAAGCGGCTTTTTCGTCGTCGCTCAACGGCGCCAGGAATGGACGTAGGGCTGAGGCCTTGAACCATTCCACCACGGCGCCGTGGTCCGCCAGCGGGTGCTGGTAGGTGGTGCGCCACACATCGACGGTGCTGCAATGTGTGCTCAGCAACTCGTAGTAGTCACTCGCGGTGTGGCGCTCATTGTGTTTGACCGCGCCAATTTTGGCAGACCATGGGCCATCGGCCGCGACTTCGCGGGCGAGACGGTGGGCGGGTTCATCAAGGTTGTCCGGGGTTTGCACCGCCAGCGTACCGCCTTGCGTCAGGTGCTTGACCAAGTGCGGATACAGCGTGGCGTGGTCCGGCAGCCATTGCAGGGACGCGTTGGCCAGGATCACATCGAAGGCTTGCGCGGGGTTCCAGGCACCGATATCCGCCAGCTCGAAGTTCAGCGCGGGCAGGCGTTTACGGGCGTCGACCAGCATGTCGTCGGAGCTGTCCATGCCGGTGACGTGCGCGTGCGGGAAGCGCGCGGCCAGCACCTCCGTGGAGTTGCCGGGACCGCAGCCCAAGTCCACGGCATGGCGCACTTCAGCATTCGGAATGGCCGCGACCAAGTCACGGACAGGACGGGTGCGCTGCTGTTCGAACATCGTGTACTGCTGGGCTGACCAGGTCATCACGGCTTTCCTTGTTTTTGAGGGTGGGCGACAGCCTAATTCTTGCGACCTGCAATGCACAAACGCCAGTGCCTGTTCATGCCGGCGTAAAGAGCATCGTCGCCAATCAAAGGTGAGCAACCTCCAGACGCCGCCCCATCACCTCTCCACGATCAAAGGCCGCTATGGCCTGATCGATTTCCTCCTGACACTCAGGGAAAAATTCAATCACCCACTCACGAATTCTCTCGAGTAAACCTTCGTCTCGCTTTATTTCATTTCTCAAAAACACCGCGTACCCATAGGAAAGGGTTAACACTTCATCTGACGCAAAAAAACGTAACCACTTAACCATCGCCTCCACATCACCACCAAAATTCAACATCAGATCAAGGCACCTGATGAGCTGCGCCGACGCGTTGTGCAACGTGTAATCAGCCATCGTTAAGCACGCCTGACAGTGTTCGCCGGCAATCTCCTCAAGCAATGCGAAGCCACTCTCATTCAATTCCTCGGACTCATCCAGACTAATCGCGCCATGGTTTGCCCGATTGCGCTCGGCCAGCAGAAACCTGATCGTGCCGCTCTCCACTTCAACCACGAAAAGGAAGACAGGCAGTGGCGAAATAGAAAGATAGTTTTCAGTACTTTGCTTGAGTTTCAGGGCTCGTACCTTCTTCCTGGAACCTTTGACTTGAACCTTGAAGAGGATCCCAGTCGCATGACCACGCTCGCTGAATACTTCAACCTCGCCGTCGATGCCATAGTCTTTATCTTTTTCCAGACGGCGATAAATCCAGCCCCTCGCCGTGATAGCCCGTTCTACCAGAGACTCAGCCAGAGTCCCTATGACGTGAGAAGCTGGACGTTTAGGTAATGCCCTCATTGCTAACTATCCCCCTCCAAAAGTGGCTTACACCATGCGGCCCCTGCTGAGGTCTACAGCGTGGCCAGCCATGTGATCTTTACTTTCTCGCAGGCAAAGAAAAAGCCCCGGATGCTTATGCACCGGGGCTTTCAGGGTAAAACTCTACATCAAGTCTCTGAGCCGTATCCTAGAACGGGATATCGTCATCAAAGCTGTCGAAATCCGGAGCCGGTTGCGGAGCGGCCTGTTGTGGCGCTGGACGCGACTCACGCTGTGGCTGCTGGCTTGGCTGTGGACGCGACTGCTGTGGACGCGGTGCCGAGTTGGACATGCCACCCTGGCCCTGTTGGTCGCCCTGTGGACGGCCGCCCAGCAGTTGCATGGTGCCTTGCATGTCGACCACGATTTCGGTGGTGTAACGCTTGATGCCGTCTTTTTCCCACTCGCGGGTTTGCAGTTTGCCTTCGATGTAGACCTGCGAACCTTTACGCAGGTATTCACCGGCGATCTCTGCAACCTTGCCGAACATCGACACACGGTGCCATTCGGTTTTCTCGACCTTCTGGCCGCTCTGCTTGTCGGTCCACTGCTCGCTGGTCGCCAGACTCAGGTTGGTCACGGCGTTACCGTTAGGCAAGTAGCGAACTTCGGGATCCTGGCCGCACGTACCGACCAATATGACTTTGTTAACCCCACGGGCCATAACGTTCTCCTAGGCTGGGCGCGCTGTCGGCACTGGGTTGACCAGTTGCTCGAGCGTCGCGCGATCCAATAATTCGGTGTCCAATTTGATGTAAATGGCCGCCTCTTCTGCGACCACAACTGCATCTGTTACCCCTACGACGGCCTTCAGGCGCTCTACCAGGCCGCTTTCACGGATCGCCTCAGGCGATAGCGGCAGACGCAGACTTGTGACGTAGGGAGGTTCGCGCATGGTAACAGCAAAGGCGAGCCAAAGTGCAGCCAGCCCGGCGCATCCGAGGAAGACAACCGACAAACCGCCATGCTGGAACATCCAGCCCCCCATGATGCCGCCCAGTGCCGAACCCAGGAACTGGCTGGTGGAATACACCCCCATGGCCGTGCCTTTGCCGCCCGCCGGTGAAACCTTACTGATCAGCGAAGGCAATGACGCCTCCAGCAGGTTGAACGCGGTGAAGAACACCACCGTGCCGATGACCAGCGCCCGCAGGCTGTCGCCGAACTGCCAGAAGAATAGCTCAGTGAGCATCAGGGTCGCGACGGCGCCGAGCAGAACTCGTTTCATTTTGCGTTTTTTCTCGCCATAGATGATGAACGGGATCATGGCGAAGAACGAAATCAGCAGCGCTGTGAGGTAGACCCACCAGTGCTGTTCCTTGGGCAGGCCGGCTTTTTCCACCAGTGCCAGGGGCAGCGCTACAAAGCTGCACATCAGCATCGCGTGCAACACGAAGATACCTAAATCCAGGCGCAACAGGTCGGGATGCTTGAGCGTCGGCAACAGTGCCTTGCGGGCCACGCCCGACTCACGGTGCTGCAACGTACCGGTGGAACGCGGCACCATAAAGGCCACGATCACAATACCGAACAGCGCCATGCCGCCGGTGGCCAGGAACAGCCCGTGCAGGCCGAACGCGCGGGTCAGCAATGGGCCGACCACCATGGCTACGGCAAATGACAGGCCGATGGTCATGCCGATCATGGCCATGGCTTTGGTGCGATGTTGTTCGCGAGTCAGGTCCGACAACAGCGCCATGACCGCTGCGGAGATCGCGCCGGCGCCTTGCAGGATACGACCGGCGATCACGCCCCAGATCGAATCCGATTGGGCTGCGAGCACACTGCCGAGGGCAAACACGATCAGCCCCAGGTAGATCACCGGGCGGCGGCCAATGCGGTCGGAAATGATCCCGAACGGAATCTGAAAAATCGCCTGGGTCAGGCCATAGGCGCCAATCGCCAGGCCGATCAATGCGGGGGTCGCGCCTGCGAGATCCATTCCATAGGTCGCCAGCACCGGCAACACCATAAACATGCCCAGCATACGGAAGGCGAACACCAGGGCCAGACCGCTTGCCGCTCGGGTCTCGCCGCTACTCATGCGTTCGCTGTGGGGATCGTGCATGGAAAAACCTCGTGTGAACCGGCGGCGATTCTACCAGTCCCATCGATTGAGAGGGTATATGCGGCGCTTTGCCGCGCAGCTTTCATCTAAGGCTGCAAGCGGCCTTTTGACAGTGTATATTCATCCAGTCTTTAGCCGTATACTCCGGCATTATTTACGCCCGCCGTGCGAGGCCATCTTGGACAAGATCCTGATTCGTGGGGCTAGAACCCACAACCTGAAGAATATCGACCTGACCCTACCCCGGGACAAACTGATCGTCATCACCGGCTTGTCCGGCTCCGGCAAATCGTCCCTGGCGTTCGACACGCTGTATGCCGAAGGCCAACGTCGCTATGTGGAATCGCTGTCGGCCTACGCCCGCCAGTTTCTGTCGATGATGGAAAAACCCGACGTCGACACCATTGAAGGCCTGTCGCCGGCGATCTCCATCGAGCAGAAGTCGACTTCCCATAACCCGCGCTCCACCGTGGGCACCATTACCGAGATCTATGACTACCTGCGCCTGCTGTATGCACGCGTAGGTATCCCGCGTTGCCCCGATCATGACATTCCCCTGGAAGCCCAGACCGTCAGCCAGATGGTGGACCTGGTGCTGGCCCAGCCGGAAGGCGCCAAGCTGATGCTGCTGGCACCGGTGATCCGTGAGCGCAAGGGCGAACACCTTTCCGTCTTCGAAGAGCTGCGTGCGCAAGGTTTTGTGCGCGCGCGGATCAACGGCAAGCTGTATGAGCTGGACGAAGCGCCGAAACTCGACAAACAGAAGAAACACTCGATTGATGTGGTCGTCGACCGCTTCAAAGTGCGCGCCGACCTGCAGCAGCGCCTGGCGGAATCTTTCGAAACCGCGTTGAAGCTGGCCGACGGCATTGCCCTGGTGGCGCCGATGGATGACGAGCCGGGCGAAGAGATCATCTTCTCCGCGCGCTTTGCCTGCCCTATCTGCGGCCACGCCATCAGCGAGCTGGAACCCAAGCTGTTTTCCTTCAACAACCCGGCTGGCGCCTGCCCGACCTGTGATGGCCTGGGGGTGAAGCAATTCTTTGACATCAAGCGCCTGGTCAACGGTGACCTGACGCTGGCGGAGGGGGCGATTCGCGGCTGGGACAGGCGCAACGTCTATTACTTCCAGATGCTTGGGTCGTTGGCGTCGCACTATAAATTCAGCCTGGAAGTGCCCTTCAACCAACTGCCGGCGGACCAGCAGAAGGTCATTCTCCACGGCAGCGGTTCACAGAATGTCGACTTCAAGTACCTGAACGACCGTGGCGATATCGTCAAGCGCTCACACCCGTTCGAAGGTATCGTGCCGAACCTCGAGCGTCGGTACCGTGAGACCGAGTCGGCGAGCGTACGCGAAGAGTTGGCGAAATTCCTCAGCACCCAGCCTTGCCCGGATTGCCGCGGTACTCGCCTGCGCCGTGAAGCCCGGCATGTGTGGGTGGGCGAAAAAACCTTGCCGGCGGTGACCAACCTGCCGATTGGTGATGCCTGCGAGTACTTTGGTGTGCTCAAGCTGACCGGTCGCCGCGGGGAAATCGCCGATAAGATTCTCAAGGAAATCCGCGAACGGCTACAGTTCCTGGTCAACGTTGGCCTGGATTACCTGTCGCTGGATCGCAGTGCCGATACCTTGTCCGGCGGTGAAGCCCAGCGGATTCGCCTGGCCAGCCAGATTGGTGCTGGCCTTGTGGGCGTCTTGTACATCCTTGATGAACCGTCGATCGGCCTGCATCAGCGTGACAATGATCGCCTGCTGGGCACGTTGAAACACCTGCGGGATATCGGCAACACGGTAATTGTGGTCGAGCACGATGAAGACGCGATCCGCCTGGCAGATTACGTCGTCGACATTGGCCCGGGCGCTGGCGTGCATGGCGGCCATATTGTCGCCGAGGGCACGCCCGCCGAAGTCATGGCTCATCCGGATTCGCTGACCGGCAAATACCTTTCCGGCCGTGTGAAGATCGCAGTGCCTGCAAAACGTACACCGCGCAACAAGAAGCTGGCGCTGCACCTCAAGGGCGCGCGTGGCAACAACTTGCGCAATGTGGACCTGGAGATTCCACTGGGTCTGCTGACCTGCGTGACCGGTGTTTCCGGCTCGGGCAAATCGACGCTGATCAACAACACGCTGTTCCCCTTGAGTGCCACCGCCCTGAATGGCGCGACAACCCTGGAAGCGGCAGCCCACGACAGCATCAAAGGCCTGGAACACCTGGATAAGGTGGTCGATATCGATCAGAGCCCGATTGGCCGCACGCCGCGCTCCAACCCGGCGACCTACACCGGGTTGTTCACGCCTATTCGTGAGCTGTTTGCTGGCGTGCCGGAATCCCGCTCAAGGGGTTACGGGCCTGGCAGGTTCTCGTTCAACGTCAAAGGCGGTCGCTGTGAAGCCTGCCAGGGCGATGGCTTGATCAAGGTGGAGATGCACTTCCTGCCGGACATCTACGTGCCGTGCGATGTATGCAAGAGCAAGCGCTACAACCGCGAAACCCTGGAGATCAAGTACAAGGGCAAGAGCATCCACGAAACCTTAGAAATGACCATCGAGGAAGCACGGGTGTTCTTTGATGCGGTCCCGGCGTTGGCGCGCAAGCTGCAGACACTGATGGACGTGGGTTTGTCGTATATCAAGCTGGGCCAATCGGCGACCACGCTGTCGGGTGGTGAGGCGCAGCGGGTGAAGCTGTCTCGCGAGCTGTCCAAGCGCGATACCGGTAAGACCCTGTATATCCTCGATGAGCCGACCACCGGCCTGCACTTCGCGGATATCCAGCAACTGCTGGACGTGTTGCACCGCCTGCGCGACCACGGCAATACCGTGGTGGTGATCGAGCACAACCTTGATGTGATCAAGACCGCGGATTGGTTGGTCGACCTGGGGCCGGAAGGCGGCTCCAAGGGTGGCCAGATCATCGCCGTTGGCACACCGGAGCAGGTCTCCGAAATGCCACAGTCGCACACCGGTTACTACTTGAAACCGTTGTTAGCACGCGACCGGGCCTGAGTTATTCAGGCCCAATAAAAAGCCCCTGTCACTGCAAAGTGACAGGGGCTTTTTTATAGCCGGAATCAGAACTGCGATTGCAGGTAATTCTCCAGGCCCACCAGCTTGATCAGGCCCAGCTGCTTTTCAAGCCAGTAGGTATGATCTTCTTCGGTGTCATTCAACTGCACCCGCAGAATTTCCCGAGTGACATAGTCGTTGTGCTGCTCACAGAGCTCGATGCCCTTGCAGAGCGCGGCACGGACCTTGTACTCGAGGCGCAGGTCGGCAGCGAGCATGTCAGGTACCGTGGTGCCCACATCCAGATCATCGGGACGCATACGCGGCGTGCCTTCGAGCATGAGGATACGGCGCATCAGTGCGTCGGCGTGCTGTGCCTCTTCTTCCATCTCGTGGTTGATACGCTCGTAGAGCTCGGTAAAGCCCCAGTCTTCGTACATGCGCGAGTGGATGAAATATTGGTCACGAGCAGCCAGTTCGCCCGTCAGCAACGTGTTGAGGTAATCGATTACGTCGGGGTGACCTTGCATCGCCCTACATCTCCCTGCTTGAAAGTCTGTAGTTTGAACCATGATGACTTGAAGGTCACGGGACCAACGGCAGAAAAGTGAACATTTCCGGAGAAAAGTAGCTGAAATAACGCAAAAACCGCCCAAATGAGGGCGGTTCTGCTTATCGTTTAGAGTTAGTTAAGCGATACACCCAGTGCAGATGCGACCCCTTCTCCATAAGCAGGATCTGCCTTGAAGAAGTACTGCAACTGACGCTGAACAACGTCGCTGGAAACGCCCGCCATGGCGCCGGCAATGTTGTTGATCAGCAGGGCTTTCTGCTCATCATTCATCAAGCGGAACAACGCACCGGCGTGGCTGTAGTAATCGCTGTCTTCGCGATGATCATAACGATCCGCCGAGCCACTCAGTGCCAATGCCGGCTCGGCATACTGCGGAGCCTGCTTCGGTGCATCGGCGTAGCTATTTGGCTCGTAGTTTGGAGCCGCACCGCCATTGCTGCCGAATGCCATCGAACCATCACGCTGGTAGCTGTTAACCGGGCTGCGTGGCGCGTTCACCGGCAGGTGCTGGTGGTTGGTGCCGACACGGTAGCGGTGGGCATCAGCGTAAGCGAACACACGACCTTGCAGCATGCGGTCCGGCGACAAACCAACACCCGGAACCATGTTGCTTGGACCGAAAGCAGCCTGCTCAACCTCAGCGAAGTAGTTAAGCGGGTTACGGTTCAGCTCCAGCTCACCGACTTCGATCAATGGGAACTCTTTCTGCGACCAGGTCTTGGTCACGTCGAAAGGGTTCTCGTAGTGAGCGCTGGCCTGGGCTTCAGTCATGATCTGGATGCACACACGCCATTTCGGGAAATCACCGCGTTCGATAGCGCCAAACAGATCGCGTTGGGCGTAATCAGGGTCGGTACCGGCCAAGCGTGCAGCGTCAGCAGGCGACAGGTTCTTGATGCCTTGCTTGGTCTTGTAGTGCCATTTGACCCAGTGACGCTCGCCCTTGGCGTTGATCAGGCTGTAGGTGTGGCTACCGAAGCCGTGCATGTGGCGGTAGCCGTCCGGGATACCACGGTCCGAAAACAGGATGGTGACCTGGTGCAACGCCTCAGGGGAGTGCGACCAGAAGTCCCACATCATCTGCGCACTTTTCAGGTTGCTTTGTGGCAGGCGCTTTTGGGTGTGGATGAAGTCAGGAAACTTCAATGGGTCACGAATGAAGAACACAGGGGTGTTGTTACCCACGATGTCCCAGTTGCCCTCTTCGGTATAGAACTTCAGGGCGAAACCACGAGGGTCACGCTCGGTGTCAGCCGAACCGCGCTCACCGCCCACGGTGGAAAACCGCAGGAACGTCGGCGTTTGTTTGCCGATGGACTCAAACAGCTTGGCGCTGGTGTATTGCGTGATGTCTTGTGTGACCGTGAAGGTCCCATAGGCGCCCGAGCCCTTGGCATGTACGCGACGCTCAGGAATGTTTTCACGGTTGAAGTGGGCAAGCTTCTCGATCAGGTGAAAATCGTCGAGCAGCAACGGGCCGCGCGGGCCGGCGGAACGGGAATTCTGATTGTCCGCAACGGGAGCTCCGCTGGCGGTAGTAAGGATTTTATTCTGGCTCATGCTCAATTTCCCTCAGGTCGGACTTGGAACTGCCGGCTAATCGGCTTGGAGGGAGTATTGATCATCAATATGACGCCTACAAATTCATTAAATTTTAGTCACCGATAGAAAATAACTACCAATATCCCCAGGCCTAATAGTGCCGAGCATAGCTCGAGCAAGCTTGTACAAATCGCGCTTTTATTACGCGCACAAAAAACCGGGCACTAGGCCCGGTTCTTCGTTACAGCTTGTCGTCTTACTCGGCGCTTACAGCTTCGCCGGCAGTAGCACGATCAACCAACTCGACGTACGCCATAGGCGCGTTGTCGCCAGCGCGGAAACCGCACTTGAGGATGCGCAGGTAGCCACCCTCACGGGTAGCGTAACGCTTGCCCAGGTCGTTGAAGAGCTTACCAACGATAGCTTTCGAACGAGTACGGTCGAAAGCCAGACGGCGGTTAGCCAGGCTGTCTGTCTTGGCCAAAGTGATCAGCGGCTCAGCAACGCGACGCAGTTCTTTAGCTTTCGGCAGTGTAGTTTTGATCAGCTCGTGCTCGAACAGCGACACCGCCATGTTTTGGAACATGGCCTTGCGGTGCGAGCTGGTACGGCTCAGGTGACGACCACTTTTACGATGACGCATGGTTCATTCCTTACCAAACTCACGTTCGGTGATTACGACGATCAGGCAGTCGCCTTGTCGTCCTTCTTAAGACTTGCAGGCGGCCAGTTGTCGAGGCGCATGCCGAGGGACAGACCGCGGGAGGCCAGAACGTCCTTGATTTCAGTCAAGGATTTCTTGCCCAGGTTCGGAGTCTTCAACAGTTCTACTTCGGTACGCTGAATCAGGTCACCGATGTAGTAAATGTTTTCCGCCTTAAGGCAGTTAGCCGAACGTACAGTCAGTTCCAGATCGTCAACCGGGCGAAGCAGGATCGGATCGATCTCGTCTTCCTGCTCGATTACCACTGGTTCGCTGTCACCTTTGAGGTCGACGAACGCAGCCAACTGCTGTTGCAGGATGGTTGCAGCGCGACGGATAGCCTCTTCAGGGTCCAGAGTACCGTTGGTTTCCAGATCAATAACCAGCTTGTCCAGGTTAGTACGCTGCTCGACACGGGCGTTTTCCACCACGTATGCGATACGGCGAACCGGGCTGAACGAAGAGTCAAGCTGCAAGCGACCAATGCTGCGGCTTTCGTCTTCATCGCTCTGACGCGAGTCGGCCGGTTCATAACCACGACCACGAGCTACGGTGAGCTTCATGTTCAGGGCGCCGTTAGACGCCAGGTTAGCGATTACGTGATCGGGGTTAACGATCTCGACATCATGATCCAGCTGAATATCGGCAGCGGTAACCACCCCCGAACCCTTCTTCGACAAGGTCAGCGTAACTTCGTCACGGCCGTGCAGCTTGATAGCCAGACCTTTAAGGTTCAACAGGATTTCAATTACGTCTTCCTGTACACCTTCGATGGCGCTGTACTCGTGGAGCACACCGTCAATCTCGGCCTCGACTACTGCACAGCCGGGCATTGAGGACAACAGGATGCGGCGCAGCGCGTTGCCCAGGGTGTGGCCAAAACCACGCTCGAGAGGCTCGAGAGTAATTTTGGCGCGGGTTGGACTGACAACCTGCACATCAATGTGGCGGGGTGTCAGGAACTCATTTACCGAAATCTGCATGGATGCACCTATTTTCTAGCCCTTACTTGGAGTAGAGCTCGACAATCAGGCTTTCGTTGATGTCGGCGGACAGATCACTGCGAGCAGGAACGTTCTTGAAAACGCCCGACTTCTTCTCAGTGTCTACTTCTACCCATTCTACGCGGCCACGTTGGGCACACAGATCGAGAGCTTGGACAATGCGAAGTTGGTTTTTTGCTTTCTCGCGGACTGCGACCACGTCACCAGCACGAACCTGGTAGGACGGAACGTTTACGGTCTGACCGTTAACGCTGATCGATTTGTGCGATACCAGCTGACGGGATTCGGCACGAGTCGAACCAAAGCCCATACGGTATACAACGTTGTCCAGACGGCATTCGAGCAGTTGCAGCAGGTTTTCACCGGTTGCACCTTTCTTGCCAGCAGCTTCTTTGTAGTAGCCGCTGAACTGACGCTCGAGAACGCCGTAGATACGACGGACCTTCTGCTTTTCACGCAGTTGGGTGCCGTAATCGGACTGGCGACCGCGGCGTTGGCCGTGGATACCAGGTGCTGCTTCAATGTTGCACTTCGATTCGATCGCGCGCACGCCGCTCTTCAAGAAGAGATCGGTGCCTTCACGACGAGCGAGTTTGCATTTTGGACCAATGTAACGAGCCATTCTTTACAATCTCCTGGATTACACGCGGCGCTTCTTCGGCGGACGGCACCCGTTGTGCGGGATTGGCGTCACGTCGGTGATGCTGGCGATCTTATAGCCACAGCCGTTCAAAGCACGGACAGCAGACTCACGACCTGGACCTGGACCTTTGACGTTAACGTCGAGGTTTTTCAGGCCGTATTCCAGCGCAGCTTGACCAGCACGTTCAGCAGCTACTTGAGCAGCAAACGGGGTGGACTTGCGGGAACCGCGGAAACCCGAACCACCGGAGGTAGCCCAAGAAAGCGCGTTACCTTGACGGTCGGTGATGGTCACGATGGTGTTGTTAAAAGATGCATGGATGTGGGCGATGCCATCAACCACTGTCTTTTTAACTTTTTTACGAGGACGAGCAGCAGGTTTTGCCATGATAATTTTCCTGTCGATTCGCGTGGGCGATTACTTGCGGATCGGCTTACGCGGACCTTTACGGGTACGCGCGTTAGTCTTGGTACGCTGACCGCGCACTGGAAGACCACGACGATGACGCAGACCACGGTAGCAACCGAGGTCCATCAAACGCTTGATTTTCATGTTGATTTCGCGACGCAGGTCACCTTCAGTGGTGAACTTCGCCACTTCGCCACGCAACAGCTCAATCTGCTCGTCGCTCAGATCTTTGATCTTTGCGGCTGGGTTTACCCCAGTATCTGCGCAAATTTTCTGCGCAGTAGTGCGACCAACACCATAGATGTAGGTCAGCGAGATAACAGTGTGCTTGTTATCTGGAATGTTAACGCCTGCAATACGGGCCATTCAGTGGGACTCCAATTGACAGCTACCTACGCCCCGGAAGCCAAGAAATAGGGCGCGAGATAATATCGCTGTAATAACAAATAATCAACCCGGCAGCGCACTAGCTGCCGGGCTTCAAGCGGATCACACTCAGCCTTGGCGCTGTTTGTGACGCGGTTCCGCGCTGCAAATTACTCGAACAACACCTTCGCGGCGAATAATCTTGCAGTTACGGCACAGCTTTTTCACCGATGCACGAACTTTCATCACCAACTCCTCGAACCTTATGGGGTACTCAGCGCAACATGCCGCTGCCGTAGCCCTTCAGGTTGGCTTTCTTCATCAGGGATTCGTACTGGTGCGAAACGAGGTGCGATTGTACTTGGGACATGAAGTCCATCACAACCACGACCACGATCAGCAACGAGGTCCCGCCAAGGTAGAACGGAACGTTTGCTGCAACCACCAGGAACTGGGGAAGCAAGCACACGGCCGTCATATATAGAGCACCGAACAGGGTCAAACGAGTCAGAACGCCATCAATGTAGCGCGCAGACTGCTCACCTGGACGGATGCCCGGAATAAAGGCACCGGACTTCTTCAGGTTTTCCGCTACGTCTTTCGGATTGAACATCAACGCCGTATAGAAGAAGCAGAAGAAAATAATCCCTGCACTAAACAGCAGAATATTCAACGGCTGACCAGGAGCGATCGACTGAGAGAGGTCCTGCAGCCAGCCCATATTTTCAGACTGACCAAACCAGGTACCCAACGAAGCCGGAAACAGCAAAATGCTGCTCGCGAAAATTGCCGGAATAACACCGGCCATATTCACTTTCAGCGGCAAGTGGCTGGTCTGCGCAGCAAAGACCTTACGGCCCTGCTGACGCTTGGCGTAGTGAACAGCAATACGACGCTGGCCACGCTCAATGAACACCACAAAACCGATAATCGCTACTGCCAGCAAACCGATGGCAACCAGGGCGAAAATATTGATATCACCCTGACGCGCAGACTCGAAAGACTGCCCGATTGCTCTCGGAAGACCGGCGACGATACCTGCGAAAATCAACATCGAGATACCGTTACCAACACCACGCTCAGTAATCTGCTCACCCAGCCACATCATGAACATCGCACCAGCCACAAACGTGGATACCGCGACGAAATGGAAGCCAAAGTCACCAGTGAACGCAACACCCTGCCCCGCCAAGCCAACGGACATGCCGATAGCTTGAACCAGGGCGAGGATGACAGTGCCGTAGCGGGTGTACTGGCTAATCTTGCGACGGCCAGCTTCACCTTCCTTCTTCAACTGCTCCAGCTGCGGGCTGACGGCGGTCATCAGTTGCATGATGATCGATGCCGAGATGTACGGCATGATCCCCAGTGCAAAGATGCTCATCCGTTCCAGCGCGCCGCCGGAAAACATGTTGAACAAGCTAAGAATGGTCCCCTCATTCTGTCGAAACAGGTCTGCGAGTCGGTCCGGGTTGATACCTGGAACCGGGATGTGTGCGCCTATTCGGTAGACGATAATCGCCAGGAACAGAAAACGCAGACGAGCCCAAAGTTCAGACATACCGCCTTTGCCGAGCGCTGAGAGAGCACCTTGCTTAGCCATTTATTCCTCGAACTTGCCGCCAGCTGCTTCGATAGCCGAACGCGCACCTTTGGTGGCGCCGATTCCCTTGCCGATAGTGACAGCGCGAGTCACTTCACCGGACAGCATGATTTTCACACGCTGTACGTTGACGTTGATCACGTTGGCATCTTTCAGGGTCTGCACAGTAACGATGTCGCCTTCCACTTTAGCCAGCTCGGACAGACGCACTTCTGCGCGATCCATAGCTTTCAGGGATACGAAACCGAACTTAGGCAGGCGACGATGCAGCGGCTGTTGACCGCCTTCAAAGCCTGGAGCGATGGTGCCACCGGAGCGGGAGGTTTGACCTTTGTGGCCACGGCCACCAGTCTTACCCAAACCGCTACCGATACCACGGCCCGGACGATGCTTTTCGCGACGGGAACCCGGCGCTGGACTCAGATCATTGAGTTTCATCGATTAACCCTCTACACGCAGCATGTAGTAAGCCTTGTTGATCATCCCGCGATTCTCGGGAGTATCCTGGACTTCTACAGTGTGACCGATGCGACGCAGACCCAAACCTTTAACGCACAGTTTGTGGTTAGGGATGCGGCCGGTCATGCTTTTGATCAGCGTTACTTTAACGGTAGCCATGATCAGAAGATCTCCTTGACAGTCAGACCACGCTTGGCAGCGATGGACTCAGGAGATTGCATAGCTTTCAAACCTTTGAAAGTGGCGTGAACCACGTTTACCGGGTTAGTCGAGCCGTAGCACTTGGCCAGAACGTTCTGAACACCAGCCACTTCGAGGACAGCACGCATAGCGCCGCCAGCGATGATACCGGTACCCTCAGAAGCAGGCTGCATGTACACCTTGGAAGCGCCATGGGCGGATTTCATTGCGTACTGCAGAGTGGTGCCGTTCAGATCAACTTGGATCATGTTGCGACGAGCAGCTTCCATTGCCTTCTGGATCGCAGCAGGCACTTCACGTGACTTGCCACGGCCGAAGCCAACACGCCCTTTACCATCACCTACCACGGTCAACGCGGTGAAAGTGAAGATACGGCCGCCTTTAACGGTTTTGGCTACGCGGTTAACTTGAACCAGCTTCTCAATGTAGCCTTCGTCGCGCTTTTGGTCGTTATTTGACATAACTTAGAACTCCAGCCCAGCTTCACGAGCAGCATCAGCCAGCGCTTTCACGCGACCGTGGTACTTGAAGCCAGAGCGGTCGAAAGCCACTTGCGAGACGCCGGCGGCCTTAGCACGCGTAGCGACCAGCTGGCCAACCTTTGTGGCCGCGTCGATGTTGCCAGTGGCACCATCACGCAGTTCTTTATCCAAAGTCGAGGCGCTTGCCAGGACTTTGTTGCCGTCGGCCGAGATGACCTGGGCGTAGATGTGCTGCGACGAGCGATACACGCAGAGACGCACGACTTCGAGTTCGTGCATTTTCAGGCGTGCTTTGCGAGCGCGACGCAGTCGAGTAACTTTTTTGTCGGTCATTTGCTATGCCCTACTTCTTCTTGGCTTCTTTACGACGGACGACTTCGTCCGCGTAGCGCACACCTTTGCCTTTGTACGGCTCTGGTGGACGGAAGTCGCGGATCTCAGCGGCCACCTGACCTACCAGCTGCTTATCGATGCCCTTGATCAGGATATCGGTTTGGCTAGGGGTCTCAGCGGTGATGCCTTCCGGCAGTTCGTAATCCACTGGGTGCGAGAAGCCAAGGGCCAGGTTCAAAACCGTGCCTTTTGCTTGCGCTTTGTAACCAACACCGACCAGCTGGAGCTTACGCTCGAAGCCTTGGCTTACGCCTTGGACCATGTTGTTTACCAACGCACGCGTGGTACCGGCCATTGCGCGAGTTTGTTGATCGCCATTGCGAGCAGCGAAACGCAGCTCACCAGCTTCTTCAACGATCTCAACGGACGAATGGATGTTCAGTTCAAGAGTACCCTTGGCACCCTTCACCGAAAGCTGTTGGCCTGCGAATTTGACTTCGACACCGGCTGGCAGCTTAACGGGGTTCTTAGCGACGCGTGACATGCTTATCCCCCCTTAGAACACAGTGCAAAGAACTTCGCCGCCGACACCGGCAGCGCGCGCAGCACGATCCGTCATCACACCTTTGTTGGTGGAGACGATAGACACACCCAGACCGCCACGAACTTTCGGCAGATCTTCGGCGGACTTGTACTGACGCAGGCCTGGACGGCTAACGCGCTTCACTTCCTCGATGACCGAACGGCCTTCGAAGTACTTCAGCTCGATGGACAGCAGTGGCTTGGTTTCGCTGCTGATCTGATAACCCGCAATGTAGCCTTCGTCTTTCAGGACTTTGGCAACAGCTACCTTCAACTTGGAAGATGGCATGCTTACGACGGACTTTTCAGCCATCTGGGCATTACGGATACGAGTTAGCATGTCCGCTAACGGGTCCTGCATACTCATGGGCTAGACGCTCCTAATACAAAAAAATTAGCCTTGCGGCTACATATGTCGCCGAGAATCTCCGAGCGTAAAAAACACGGGCTCAGGCGAGCCGCGTATTTTAGACACACTACGGAAATGAAACAAGCCCCAAAAGGGGCTTGTTCCAGATTCAAGGTCACCGGCGGTCAGTATCTTGCGACTCAGACCACCCGGACGTTGAAAGTACTTACCAGCTGGCTTTAACCAGACCTGGTACGTCACCACGCATTGCCGCTTCACGCAGTTTGTTACGGCCGAGGCCGAACTTGCGGTAAACGCCGTGTGGACGACCGGTCAGGCGGCAGCGGTTACGCATGCGCGAAGCGCTTGCGTCACGTGGCTGCTTCTGCAGGGCAACTGTAGCTTCCCAACGCGCTTCTGGACTTGCGTTCAGATCAACGATGATTGCTTTCAGTGCTGCACGCTTCTTGGCGTACTTGGCAACCGTGAGCTGACGCTTCAGCTCGCGGTTTTTCATGCTCATCTTGGCCATGGTCCTACTCCAATCAGTTGCGGAACGGGAATTTGAAAGCACGCAGCAGGGCGCGACCTTCATCATCGTTCTTGGCAGTGGTGGTCAGGGTGATGTCCAGACCGCGGAGAGCATCGATCTTGTCGTAGTCGATTTCCGGGAAGATGATCTGCTCTTTCACGCCCATGCTGTAGTTACCACGACCATCGAAGGACTTGGCATTCAGGCCGCGGAAGTCGCGAACCCGAGGCAGGGAGATCGACAGCAGACGATCCAGGAATTCGTACATACGCTCACGGCGCAGAGTCACTTTGACGCCGATCGGCCAACCTTCACGGACTTTAAAGCCAGCGATGGATTTCCGAGCGTAAGTCACAACGACTTTTTGACCGGTGATCTTTTCCAGGTCAGCTACAGCGTGTTCGATGACTTTTTTGTCGCCGACCGCTTCGCCAAGACCCATGTTCAGGGTGATTTTGGTAACGCGTGGAACTTCCATCACGTTCGAAAGCTTAAGTTCTTCCTTAAGTTTCGGTGCGATTTCTTTCCAGTAAATCTCTTTTAGTCGTGCCATGGTCTTCTACCTAGCAGTGTTCAAGCATCAACCGCTTTTTGGGTCGACTTGAAGACACGAATTTTCTTGCCATCTTCTACTTTGAAACCAACGCGGTCAGCCTTGTTGGTTTCGCCGTTGAAAATGGCGACGTTAGAAGCGTCCAGTGGAGCTTCTTTTTCGACGATACCGCCTTGTACGCCCGACATCGGGTTAGGCTTGGTATGACGCTTAACCAGGTTCAGACCACCGATAACCAGACGGTTATTAGCGAGAACCTTAAGCACCTTACCGCGCTTACCTTTGTCTTTGCCGGCGATCACGATGATCTCGTCGTCACGACGAATCTTTTGCATGTCGGATCTCCTTACAGCACTTCTGGGGCGAGCGAGACGATCTTCATGAACTTCTCAGTACGAAGTTCACGGGTCACTGGCCCAAAGATACGGGTGCCGATCGGCTCTTGCTTGTTGTTCAGAAGAACAGCAGCGTTGCCATCAAAGCGGATAATGGAGCCATCAGCACGGCGTACGCCGTGACGAGTGCGGACTACAACAGCAGTCATCACTTGGCCTTTTTTCACTTTACCGCGAGGAATTGCTTCCTTCACGGTAACTTTGATGATGTCACCGATACCAGCGTAACGACGATGGGAGCCACCCAGCACCTTGATGCACATAACGCGGCGAGCGCCGCTGTTATCGGCCACATCGAGCATGGATTGAGTCTGAATCATATAATTTCTCCGACCCCTAGTCCTTAGACTTCCACAGCGCGTTCGAGAACATCAACCAGCGCCCAAGACTTGGTCTTGGCCAGCGGACGAGTTTCACGAATAGTGACTTTGTCGCCGATGTGGCACTGGTTGGTTTCGTCGTGCGCGTGCAGCTTAGTCGAACGCTTAACATATTTACCGTAGATCGGGTGCTTAACGCGACGCTCGATCAAAACGGTGATGGTTTTGTCCATCTTGTCGCTGACAACACGGCCAGTCAGCGTACGGACAGTCTTTTCGGCTTCAGCCATGATCACTTACCTGCCTGCTGGTTGAGCACAGTCTTCACGCGAGCAATGTCACGCTTAACTTGCGAGAGCAGATGAGACTGCCCCAACTGGCCAGTTGCTTTCTGCATACGCAGATTGAACTGGTCGCGCAGCAGGCCGAGCAGTTGCTCGTTCAGCTGCTGTGCGGATTTTTCACGAAGTTCATTCGCTTTCATCACATCACCGTCCGTTTAACAAAGGAGGTGGCGAGCGGCAGCTTTGCAGCAGCCAGGGCGAAAGCCTCACGCGCCAGCTCTTCAGAAACACCCTCGATTTCATACAGGACTTTACCTGGCTGAATCTGGGCTACCCAGTATTCCACGTTACCCTTACCTTTACCCATCCGAACCTCGAGAGGTTTTTTGGAAATCGGCTTGTCCGGGAATACACGGATCCAGATCTTGCCGCCACGTTTTACGTGACGGGTCAGAGCACGACGCGCTGACTCGATCTGACGAGCGGTGAGACGACCACGAGCTACAGACTTCAGCGCGAACTCGCCGAAGCTGACTTTGCTACCGCGCTGAGCCAGACCACGGTTGTGGCCTGTCATCTGCTTGCGGAACTTCGTACGCTTAGGTTGCAACATTTGGCGTACCCCTTACTTAGCAGCTTTTTTACGAGGCGCTGGTGCTTGTGGTTTCAGTTCTTCTTGGCGACCACCAATTACTTCGCCTTTGAAGATCCAAACCTTTACACCGATCACACCGTAAGTGGTGTGAGCTTCGTAGTTGGCATAGTCGATGTCGGCACGCAGGGTGTGCAGTGGCACACGACCTTCGCGATACCATTCAGTACGTGCGATTTCAGCACCGCCGAGACGACCGCTCACTTGGATTTTGATGCCTTTGGCACCAATGCGCATGGCGTTCTGTACAGCGCGCTTCATAGCGCGACGGAACATTACGCGACGCTCCAGCTGCTGAGCTACGCTCTGCGCAACCAGCATACCGTCGAGCTCCGGCTTACGGATCTCTTCGATATTGATGTGCACAGGCACACCCATTTGCTTGGTCAGGTCCTGACGCAGTTTCTCAACATCTTCACCTTTCTTCCCGATAACGATACCTGGACGAGCGGTGTGGATGGTGATACGTGCAGTTTGCGCCGGACGATGGATATCGATACGGCTTACGGACGCGCTTTTTAGTTTGTCTTGGAGATACTCACGCACCTTCAGATCAGCGAACAAATAGTCCGCATAAGTCCGACCGTCTGCGTACCAGACGGAGGTGTGCTCCTTGACGATTCCCAGGCGAATGCCAATGGGATGTACTTTCTGACCCATCTCTTCGACTCCGTTACTTGTCAGCAACCTTGACAGTGATATGGCAAGACCGCTTGACGATGCGATCAGCACGGCCTTTGGCACGTGGCATGATGCGCTTCAGCGAACGCCCTTCGTTGACGAAAACGGTGCTGACCTTCAGGTCATCAACGTCTGCGCCTTCGTTATGCTCGGCGTTGGCTACGGCCGACTCCAGCACTTTCTTCATGATCTCGGCGGCTTTCTTACTGCTGAAAGCCAACAGGTTGAGCGCTTCGCCCACCTTCTTCCCGCGGATCTGGTCGGCGACCAAGCGGGCTTTCTGGGCGGAGATTCGAGCGCCCGACAACTTAGCGGCTACTTCCATTTCCTAACCCCTTAACGCTTGGCTTTCTTGTCTGCCACGTGCCCACGATAAGTGCGGGTACCGGCAAACTCGCCTAGTTTGTGGCCGACCATGTCTTCGTTCACGAGAACTGGGACGTGCAAGCGACCGTTGTGTACAGCGATGGTCAAACCGACCATTTGTGGCAGGATCATCGAACGACGCGACCAGGTCTTAACTGGTTTGCGATCGTTCTTTTCCGCCGCCACTTCGATCTTCTTCAGTAGGTGAAGATCAATAAAAGGACCTTTTTTCAGAGAACGTGGCACTGTCGTATCCCTCTATTTACTTGCGACGACGGACGATCATTTTGTCGGTACGCTTATTACCACGAGTCTTCGCGCCCTTAGTCGGGAAGCCCCATGGCGATACCGGATGACGACCACCAGAGGTACGACCTTCACCACCACCGTGTGGGTGGTCAACCGGGTTCATGGCAACACCACGAACGGTTGGGCGAACGCCACGCCAGCGTTTGGCACCAGCTTTACCCAGCGAACGCAGGCTGTGCTCGGAGTTCGAGACTTCGCCCAGGGTCGCGCGGCATTCAGCCAGCACTTTACGCATCTCACCAGAACGCAGACGCAGGGTCACGTAGACACCTTCACGAGCGATCAACTGAGCCGAAGCACCAGCGGAACGAGCGATTTGCGCGCCTTTACCTGGCTTCAATTCGATGCCGTGTACGGTGCTACCAACTGGAATGTTGCGCAGTTGCAGAGCGTTGCCCGGCTTGATCGGCGCCAAGGCACCTGCGATCAGCTGGTCACCAGCACTCACGCCTTTAGGGGCGATGATGTAGCGACGCTCGCCATCTGCGTACAGCAGCAGTGCGATGTGAGCAGTACGGTTTGGATCGTATTCAATACGCTCGACAGTGGCGGAGATGCCATCTTTGTCGTTGCGACGGAAATCGACCAGACGATAATGCTGCTTATGGCCACCACCGATGTGACGAGTGGTAATACGACCATTGTTGTTACGACCACCAGTCTTCGATTTTTTCTCGAGCAGCGGTGCGTGAGGAGCGCCTTTATGCAGCTCCTGGTTGACCACCTTGACCACAAAACGGCGGCCAGGGGAAGTCGGTTTGCATTTAACGATTGCCATGATGCACCCCTTCCTTACTCAGCACTGCTGCTGAAATCGAGATCTTGGCCTGGCTGAAGGGAGATAACTGCCTTCTTCCAGTCATTACGCTTGCCCAGACCGCGAGCAGTGCGCTTGCTCTTACCCAGAACATTCAGGGTAGTAACACGCTCTACTTTCACGCTGAACAGGCTTTCGACGGCCTTCTTGATTTCCAGCTTGGTTGCGTCAGTTGCAACCTTGAAAACGAACTGGCCTTTCTTGTCAGCCAGAACCGTAGCCTTTTCGGAAACGTGCGGGCCAAGCAGAACTTTAAATACGCGTTCCTGGTTCATCCCAGCAGCTCCTCGAATTTCTTCACGGCCGACACGGTGATCAACACCTTGTCGTATGCGATCAGACTAACTGGATCGGAACCTTGCACGTCACGTACATCAACGTGTGGCAGGTTGCGAGCAGCCAGGTACAGGTTCTGATCAACAGCTTCCGACACGATCAAAACGTCGGTCAGGCTCATGTTGTTCAGTTTGCCCAGCAGATCTTTGGTTTTTGGACTCTCAACAGCGAAATCCTGAACCACGACCAGACGGTCAGTACGCACGAGTTCAGCAAGGATGGAGCGCAGAGCTGCGCGGTACATCTTCTTGTTGAGCTTCTGCGAGTGATCCTGTGGACGAGCTGCGAAAGTGGTACCGCCGCCACGCCAGATTGGGCTACGGATAGTACCGGCACGAGCACGGCCAGTACCTTTCTGACGCCAAGGGCGCTTACCGCCACCACGAACGTCGGAACGGGTCTTTTGCTGCTTGCTACCTTGACGGCCGCCGGCCATGTAGGCCACGACTGCTTGGTGAACCAGCGTCTCGTTGAACTCGCCGCCAAACGTCAGTTCGGAAACTTCGATCGCTTGAGCGTCATTTACATTTAATTGCATGTCAGCTTCCCCTTAACCGCGAGCCTTGGCCGCTGGACGTACAACCAGGTTGCCGCCAGTAGCGCCAGGAACAGCACCCTTGACCAACAACAGATTGCGTTCAGCGTCGACGCGCACTACTTCGAGGGACTGCACGGTCACGCGCTCAGCGCCCATATGACCGGACATTTTTTTGCCCTTGAATACACGACCAGGAGTCTGGCACTGGCCAATAGAGCCCGGGACGCGGTGGGAAACGGAGTTACCGTGAGTGTTGTCTTGGCCACGGAAATTCCAACGCTTGATCGTACCCTGGAAGCCTTTACCTTTGGACTGACCGGTTACATCAACCAGTTGACCAGCGGCGAAGATTTCAGCGTTGATCAGATCGCCAGCCTGGTAGTCGCCGTCTTCGAGACGGAACTCCATAACAGTGCGACCAGCTGCAACGTTTGCTTTAGCGAAGTGACCTGCTTGAGCAGCAGTCACGCGCGAAGCACGACGCTCGCCGACAGTGACTTGCACTGCACGATAGCCATCGGTCTCTTCAGTTTTGAACTGGGTGACGCGATTCGGTTCGATCTCAATGACCGTAACCGGAATGGAGACACCTTCTTCGGTGAAAATACGGGTCATACCGCATTTACGACCGACTACACCAATAGTCATGTTGTAAACCTCATGAGTGTACGGGGCTTTCACCCGCTATGGCCGCCCATTTCAGAGCGTTACACGACTAAGACCCAAGTCTTAGCCGAGGCTGATCTGTACTTCCACACCGGCCGCCAGATCGAGCTTCATAAGTGCATCAACGGTTTTATCCGTTGGCTGGACGATGTCCAGTACGCGCTTATGAGTACGGATCTCGTACTGGTCACGCGCGTCTTTGTTGACGTGCGGGGAGACCAGAACGGTGAACCGCTCTTTACGGGTAGGCAGTGGAATTGGACCACGCACTTGAGCACCAGTACGTTTCGCGGTTTCCACGATTTCCTGGGTGGATTGGTCGATCAGGCGATGGTCAAAAGCCTTCAACCTGATACGGATTTGCTGATTTTGCATTGGATTTCAGACTCCGGCTGCTATTCCCAGCGAGCGCAATACGCCCGTTAAAAGGAGGCGCAATTCTATAGACGCCCCAGATAGGTGTCAACCCAATAAAAAAGGCCCCCGCTAAGCGGGGGCCTTCTCAAAAAAACCGAGCTATCTCAGAAGAGATAATTACTCGATGATTTTAGCTACAACACCAGCACCAACGGTACGGCCGCCTTCGCGGATAGCGAAACGCAGACCGTCTTCCATTGCGATGGTTTTGATCAGGGTGACAACCATTTTGATGTTGTCGCCTGGCATTACCATCTCAACGCCTTCCGGCAGCTCGCAGTTACCAGTCACGTCAGTAGTACGGAAGTAGAACTGTGGACGGTAGCCTTTGAAGAACGGAGTGTGGCGACCGCCTTCTTCTTTGCTCAGCACATACACTTCAGCTTCGAACTTGGTGTGCGGCTTAACCGAACCTGGCTTGACCAGAACCTGGCCACGCTCAACGTCGTCACGCTTGGTACCACGCAGCAGAACGCCGCAGTTCTCGCCAGCACGACCTTCGTCGAGCAGCTTACGGAACATTTCAACACCGGTGCAGGTGGTGACGGTAGTGTCACGCAGACCAACGATTTCCAGTGGATCTTGAACCTTAACGATACCGCGCTCGATACGACCAGTCACAACAGTACCACGACCGGAGATCGAGAATACGTCTTCGATTGGCATCAGGAACGGCTTGTCGATAACACGGACTGGATCTGGGATGTAGCTGTCCAGAGTCTCAACCAGTTTACGAACGGACGTGGTGCCCATTTCGTTGTCGTCTTTGCCTTCCAGAGCCATACGAGCAGAACCGATGATGATCGGAGTGTCGTCGCCTGGGAAGTCGTAAGTGCTCAGCAGATCGCGCACTTCCATCTCAACCAGTTCCAGCAGCTCAGCGTCGTCTACCAGGTCAGCCTTGTTCAGGTAAACCACGATGTACGGAACGCCTACCTGACGGGACAGCAGGATGTGCTCACGGGTTTGTGGCATCGGACCATCAGCGGCCGAGCAAACCAGGATCGCGCCGTCCATCTGGGCAGCACCGGTGATCATGTTCTTCACATAGTCAGCGTGACCTGGGCAGTCAACGTGAGCGTAGTGACGGATCAGCGAGTTGTATTCAACGTGCGCGGTGTTGATGGTGATACCACGAGCTTTCTCTTCTGGTGCGCTGTCGATTTTATCGAAATCAACGATTGCAGAACCGAATACTTCGGAGCAAACGCGAGTCAGAGCAGCAGTCAGAGTGGTTTTACCGTGGTCAACGTGACCGATAGTGCCAACGTTGACGTGCGGTAGGGAACGATCAAATTTTTCTTTAGCCACGACAATTAACTCCTTGCCTAAAGGACTGAATCAGCCTTGTTTTTTGGATACAGTTTCAGCGATGTGCGCCGGAGCTGTGTTGTATTTTTTGAATTCCATAGAGTAGCTTGCGCGACCCTGGGACATGGAGCGAACGTCGGTCGCATAACCGAACATCTCACCCAACGGAACCTCGGCGCGAATCACTTTGCCGGAAACCGTGTCTTCCATACCCAAGATCATGCCGCGACGACGGTTAAGGTCGCCCATGACATCACCCATATAGTCTTCAGGTGTAACAACTTCTACCGCCATGATTGGCTCAAGCAACTCACCACCGCCCTTCTGGGCCAGTTGCTTGGTTGCCATGGAAGCAGCCACCTTAAACGCCATCTCGTTGGAGTCGACGTCGTGGTAAGAACCGTCAAAAACGGTTGCTTTCAGGCCGATCAGCGGATAGCCGGCAACAACACCGTTCTTCATCTGCTCTTCGATACCCTTCTGGATAGCAGGGATGTATTCCTTAGGAACAACACCACCTACTACTTCGTTCACGAATTGCAGACCTTCCTGACCTTCGTCAGCAGGAGCAAAACGGATCCAGCAGTGACCGAACTGACCACGACCGCCGGACTGACGAACGAACTTGCCTTCGATTTCACAGTTCTTCGTGATGCGCTCACGATAGGAAACCTGAGGCTTACCGATGTTGGCTTCGACGTTGAACTCACGGCGCATCCGGTCAACCAGGATGTCCAGGTGCAACTCGCCCATGCCGGAGATGATCGTTTGACCAGTCTCTTCATCAGTTTTGACGCGGAAAGATGGATCTTCCTGAGCAAGCTTGCCCAGAGCGATACCCATTTTTTCCTGGTCATCCTTGGTCTTAGGCTCTACGGCAACCGAAATAACCGGCTCCGGGAAGTCCATGCGAACCAGGATGATTGGCTTGTCAGCGTTGCACAAAGTTTCACCAGTGGTGACGTCCTTCATGCCGATCAAGGCCGCGATGTCACCAGCGCGCACTTCCTTGATTTCTTCACGGGCGTTTGCGTGCATTTGCACCATACGACCCACGCGCTCTTTCTTGCCTTTAACCGAGTTGATCACGCCGTCGCCGGAGTTCAACACGCCCGAGTAAACACGGACGAAGGTCAAGGTACCCACGAATGGGTCAGTGGCAATTTTAAATGCCAGAGCGGAGAACGGTTCTGCGTCGTCTGCGTGACGCTCCAGCTCGATAGTCTCGTCATCCGGGTCGGTACCCTTGATGGCAGGAATATCAACAGGTGCTGGCAGATAGTCGATCACAGCATCGAGAACCAGGGGTACACCCTTGTTCTTGAACGAGGAACCGCAAACAGCCAAGACGATCTCACCAGCAATAGTACGCTGACGCAGAGCAGCCTTGATTTCCACGTTGGTGAGTTCTTCACCTTCGAGGTACTTGTTCATCAGCTCTTCGTTGGCTTCAGCCGCAGCTTCAACCATGTTGTTGCGCCACTCGTCAGCCAGTTCCTGCAACTCTGCAGGGATAGGCTTGCGAACAGGAACCATACCTTTGTCAGCGTCGTTCCAGTAAACCGCTTCCATGGTCAGCAGATCGATCTGGCCTTGGAAGTTGTCTTCGGAACCGATAGCCAACTGGATTGGCACTGGGGTGTGACCCAGACGTTGCTTGATCTGACCGATCACGCGCAGGAAGTTGGCACCAGCACGGTCCATCTTGTTTACGTAAACAAGACGTGGAACGCCGTATTTGTTGGCTTGACGCCATACGGTTTCCGACTGAGGCTCAACACCCGAGGTGCCGCAGAACACAACGACAGCGCCGTCGAGTACGCGCAGGGAACGCTCAACTTCAATGGTGAAGTCTACGTGGCCTGGGGTATCGATTACGTTGAAACGGTGCTCGTCTTTGTACTGCTTCTCGGAACCCTTCCAGAAGGCGGTAATAGCAGCAGAAGTAATGGTAATACCACGCTCCTGCTCCTGAACCATCCAGTCTGTGGTCGCGGCGCCGTCATGCACCTCGCCCATTTTGTGACTTTTGCCGGTGTAAAACAGTACGCGCTCAGTGGTGGTGGTTTTACCAGCATCCACGTGAGCAACGATACCGATGTTACGGTAGCGGCTAATCGGAGTAGTACGAGCCATAAAGCCCTCGCAAAATTAGTGAAGCTAAGATTAGAAGCGGTAGTGCGAGAAAGCTTTGTTAGCTTCAGCCATACGGTGCACGTCTTCACGCTTCTTAACAGCAGCACCTTTACCTTCAGCAGCGTCCAACAACTCGCCGGCCAAACGCAGAGCCATAGACTTCTCGCCACGCTTACGGGCGAAGTCTACCAACCAGCGCATTGCCAGGGCGTTACGACGGGACGGACGAACTTCAACCGGAACCTGGTAAGTAGCACCGCCTACACGGCGCGACTTCACTTCGACCAGCGGAGCGATGGCGTCGAGAGCTTTCTCGAAGATTTCCAGGGGGTCGCTGTTCTTGCGTTCTTTAACCTTTTCCAGCGCGCCATAAACGATACGCTCGGCAACGGCTTTCTTGCCGCTTTCCATCACGTGGTTCATGAACTTGGCCAGAATTTGGCTTCCGTATTTTGGATCGTCAAGCACTTCGCGCTTGGCTGCTACGCGTCTTCTTGGCATGGATAAGCCCTCAAACGGTCTTCAGGTTCGCTCGGAATCGGTGCCCTTTCGGGACGCCTCCGACCTTACTCTTATCGACTCAGAAAATAAGATGATTCAGTTTTGCAAAAAGCCGCTACTACTTAGGCTTCTTGGTACCGTACTTCGAACGACCCTGGTTACGACCTTTAACGCCGGAAGTATCCAAGGAGCCGCGTACGGTGTGGTAACGAACACCTGGCAAGTCTTTTACACGACCGCCGCGGATCAGTACCACGCTGTGCTCTTGCAGGTTGTGACCTTCACCACCGATGTACGAGGAAACCTCGAAACCGTTGGTCAGGCGCACACGGCATACTTTACGCAGTGCCGAGTTAGGTTTTTTCGGCGTAGTGGTATACACGCGAGTGCATACGCCACGACGTTGCGGGCAGTTCTGCAGCGCAGGCACGTCGGATTTCTCGACGATACGCTTACGCGGCTGACGTACCAGCTGGTTGATAGTTGCCATCTACTAGCTCCACTGTTGTCTTGCGACGCTATTGTCTTGCAAGAAAAGCAAAATGGCAGGAACGAATTCCCGCCAAATTTAGGGGTACAAGAGTCTAAAGAGGATCTTGCCCCCAGTCAAGGCAAGGCCCCGACCTCCCCTCTCGTCGAACCGGGGCAAATTTGCCTCGTTCCGACGAATGGGGCTGCCAGGGCCCGGACTTATCTAGTGCAGAACTCAGTTACCGCTTGAGTTCAGTGCTTCGGTCAGTGCAGCTTCCACTTCACTGGCGCTTACGCGCAACGGCTTGTCAGCATCACGGCGGCGCTTGCGCTCGCTGTGGTAAGCCAAACCGGTACCTGCCGGGATCAGACGACCCACGACCACGTTTTCTTTCAGGCCGCGCAGGTAATCGCGCTTGCCGGTTACCGCTGCTTCGGTCAGTACGCGAGTGGTCTCCTGGAAGGAGGCCGCCGAGATGAACGACTCAGTGGACAACGACGCCTTGGTGATACCCAGCAACACACGAGTGAACTTGGAGACAAACTTGTCTTCCGCGCCCAGACGTTCGTTCTCTACCAGTACGTGAGTCAGTTCCATCTGGTCGCCCTTGATGAAACTGGAATCGCCGGATTCAGCGATTTCAACTTTACGCAGCATCTGACGCAGGATGGTCTCGATGTGCTTATCGTTGATCTTCACGCCTTGCAGGCGGTAAACGTCCTGGATCTCGTTAACGATGTACTTGGCCAGCGCACTCACACCCAGCAGACGCAGGATGTCGTGTGGATCGCTTGGGCCGTCGGAGATAACTTCGCCGCGGTTTACCTGTTCGCCTTCGAACACGTTCAGGTGACGCCACTTCGGAATCAGCTCTTCGTACGGATCGCTACCGTCGTTCGGGGTAATAACCAGACGGCGCTTGCCTTTGGTCTCTTTACCGAACGCGATGGTGCCGCTGACTTCAGCCAGAATCGACGCTTCTTTCGGACGACGAGCTTCGAACAAGTCGGCAACACGCGGCAGACCACCGGTGATGTCGCGGGTTTTCGAAGTTTCTTGCGGGATACGCGCGATAACATCACCGATCGCGATCTTCGCACCATCCGCCACACCGACCAAGGCGTTGGCTGGCAGGAAGTACTGAGCGATTACGTCAGTGCCTGGCAGCAACAGATCCTTGCCGTTGTCATCGACCATCTTCACGGCAGGACGGATGTCTTTACCGGCAGCTGGACGATCTTTGGCGTCGAGTACTTCAATGTTGGTCATACCGGTCAATTCGTCAGTCTGACGCTTGATCGTGATGCCTTCTTCCATGCCCACGTAGGTCACGGTACCTTTCATTTCGGTAACGATTGGGTGAGTGTGCGGGTCCCACTTAGCCACGATTGCGCCAGCGTCGACCTTGTCACCTTCTTTAACCGAAATCACAGCACCGTACGGCAGCTTGTAGCGCTCACGCTCACGACCGTAGTCATCAGCGATCGCCAGCTCACCGGAACGGGACACAGCAACCAGGTGGCCATCCACTCGCTCAACGTGTTTCAGGTTGTGCAGACGGACGGTACCGCCATTCTTCACCTGAACGCTGTCGGCTGCAGAGGTCCGGCTTGCCGCACCACCGATGTGGAACGTACGCATGGTCAGCTGGGTACCCGGCTCACCGATGGACTGGGCAGCGATAACGCCGACCGCTTCACCGATGTTCACTTGGTGACCACGAGCCAAGTCACGACCGTAGCACTTGGCGCAGATGCCGTAGCGGGTTTCGCAGCTGATCGGCGAGCGAACGATCACTTCGTCGATGCTGTTGAGTTCGATGAACTCGACCCACTTCTCGTCTACCAGGGTGCCTGCAGGAACAATAATTTCCTCGGTACCTGGCTTGAATACGTCACGGGCGATTACTCGACCCAGTACGCGCTCACCCAACGGCTCTACAACGTCGCCGCCTTCGATGTGCGGAGTCATCAGCAGACCGTGCTCGGTACCGCAGTCGACTTCAGTCACAACCAAGTCTTGTGCAACGTCTACCAGACGGCGAGTCAGGTAACCGGAGTTAGCGGTTTTCAACGCGGTATCCGCCAGACCTTTACGAGCACCGTGAGTCGAGATGAAGTACTGAAGTACGCTCAAACCTTCACGGAAGTTCGCAGTGATCGGCGTTTCGATGATAGAACCGTCCGGCTTGGCCATCAGGCCACGCATACCGGCGAGCTGACGGATCTGCGCAGCAGAACCCCGTGCGCCCGAGTCGGCCATCATGTACATCGAGTTGAACGACTCTTGATCAACTTCTACACCATGACGGTCGATAACCTTTTCTTTCGAAAGGTTAGCCATCATCGCCTTCGACACTTCGTCGTTGGCCTTGGACCAAAGGTCGATCACCTTGTTGTACTTCTCGCCCTGGGTTACCAGGCCGGATGCGTACTGGCTTTCGATCTCTTTCACTTCATCGGTAGCAGCACCGATGATCTGGGCTTTTTCATCCGGGATAACGAAGTCGTTAACACCGATCGAAACGCCGGAAATGGTCGAGTAAGCAAAACCTGTGTACATCAACTGGTCAGCGAAGATCACGGTCTCTTTCAAACCAACCACGCGGTAGCACTGGTTGATCAGCTTGGAGATCGCCTTTTTCTTCATCGGCAAGTTAACAACGTCGTACGACAGACCTTTTGGCACAACTTGATACAACAGCGCACGGCCGACAGTGGTGTCGACGATACGGGTGTTGGTCACGCTGCCGCCATCACGGTCATTGACGGTTTCGTTGATCCGCACTTTGACCTTGGCGTGCAGGGCGGCTTCGCCGGCACGGAACACACGGTCAACTTCTTGCAGATCAGCGAATACACGACCTTCGCCCTTGGCGTTGATCGCTTCACGCGTCATGTAGTACAGACCCAATACAACGTCCTGCGACGGAACGATGATTGGCTCACCGTTGGCTGGCGACAGAATGTTGTTGGTCGACATCATCAACGCACGCGCTTCCAACTGGGCTTCCAGTGTCAGCGGTACGTGCACGGCCATTTGGTCGCCGTCGAAGTCGGCGTTGTACGCAGCACAGACCAGAGGGTGCAGCTGGATAGCCTTACCTTCGATCAGTACCGGTTCAAACGCCTGGATACCCAGACGGTGAAGGGTCGGTGCACGGTTGAGGAGAACCGGGTGTTCGCGAATCACTTCAGCGAGAACGTCCCAAACCTCTGGCAGTTCGCGCTCTACCATTTTCTTGGCCGCTTTGATGGTGGTCGCGAGACCGCGCATTTCCAGCTTGCCGAAGATGAATGGCTTGAACAGCTCAAGTGCCATCTTCTTAGGCAGACCGCACTGGTGCAGACGCAGGGTCGGGCCTACGGTAATTACCGAACGACCTGAGTAGTCAACACGCTTACCGAGCAAGTTCTGACGGAAACGACCTTGCTTACCCTTGATCATGTCAGCCAGGGATTTCAGAGGACGCTTGTTGGAACCGGTGATAGCGCGGCCACGACGACCGTTGTCGAGCAAGGCATCGACAGCTTCCTGCAACATACGCTTTTCGTTGCGCACGATGATGTCCGGAGCGGACAGATCAAGCAGGCGCTTCAAGCGGTTGTTACGGTTGATCACGCGGCGGTACAGGTCGTTAAGGTCGGACGTCGCAAAACGACCACCGTCCAACGGTACCAGCGGACGCAGGTCTGGCGGCAGAACCGGCAGAACGGTCAGCACCATCCACTCTGGCAAGTTGCCGGAACCCTGGAAGGCTTCCATCAACTTCAGACGCTTGGACAGCTTCTTGATCTTGGTTTCCGAGTTGGTTTGCGGAATTTCTTCGCGCAGGCGGCCAATCTCGTGCTCCAGGTCGATAGCGTGCAGCAGTTCGCGGACAGCTTCGGCACCCATGCGGGCATCGAAATCGTCGCCAAACTCTTCCAGCGCTTCGAAGTACTGCTCGTCGTTCAGCAGCTGACCTTTTTCAAGGGTGGTCATGCCTGGATCGATAACGACATAGCTCTCGAAATAGAGAACGCGCTCGATATCACGCAGGGTCATGTCCATCAGCAAGCCGATACGGGACGGCAGCGATTTCAGGAACCAGATGTGGGCAACCGGCGAAGCCAGTTCGATGTGCGCCATGCGCTCACGACGAACCTTGGCCAGTGCAACTTCAACGCCGCACTTCTCGCAGATAACGCCACGGTGCTTCAAGCGCTTGTACTTACCGCACAGGCACTCGTAATCCTTTACCGGGCCAAAGATCTTGGCGCAGAACAGGCCGTCACGCTCAGGTTTGAACGTACGGTAGTTGATGGTTTCCGGCTTTTTAACTTCACCGAACGACCACGAACGGATCATCTCAGGCGATGCCAATCCAATACGGATGGCGTCGAACTCTTCGACTTGACCCTGGTTTTTCAGCAAATTCAGTAGGTCTTTCAAGGCCTTTCCTCCTGGCGGAGCAGAGAGCGGGCTAAACAGCCCCGCTCTCGATTCGCGTCACGTGTTATTCGGTTTCCAGATCGATATCGATGCCGAGGGAACGAATTTCTTTGATCAACACGTTGAAAGACTCGGGCATGCCCGGCTCCATACGGTGATCGCCGTCCACGATGTTTTTGTACATCTTGGTCCGACCGTTCACATCGTCCGACTTCACTGTGAGCATTTCTTGCAGAGTGTAAGCAGCACCGTATGCTTCCAGTGCCCAGACCTCCATCTCCCCGAAACGCTGACCACCGAACTGAGCCTTACCACCCAGCGGCTGCTGGGTAACCAGGCTGTACGAACCGGTAGAACGAGCGTGCATCTTGTCGTCTACCAAGTGGTTCAGCTTCAGCATGTACATGTAGCCAACAGTAACCGGGCGCTCAAACTTGTTGCCGGTACGGCCGTCGAACAGCTGCATCTGGCCGCTTTCTGGCAGATCTGCCAGTTTCAGCATGGCCTTGATTTCGCTTTCCTTGGCACCGTCGAACACCGGGGTAGCCATTGGAACGCCGCCGCGCAGGTTCTTCGCCAGATCCAGGATTTCCTGGTCGGAGAAGGTATCCAGCTCTTCTTTGCGGCCGCCGATCTCGTTGTAGATCTCGTGCAGGAACTTGCGCAGGTCAGCAACCTTGCGCTGCTCTTCGATCATACGGTTGATCTTCTCGCCCAAACCTTTAGCCGCGAGGCCCAGGTGGGTTTCAAGGATCTGACCAACGTTCATACGCGAAGGTACGCCCAATGGGTTGAGGACGACGTCGACCGGGGTGCCATTGGCATCGTGCGGCATGTCTTCAACCGGCATGATCACGGAGACCACACCCTTGTTACCGTGACGACCGGCCATCTTGTCGCCCGGCTGGATGCGGCGACGGATTGCCAGGTAAACCTTGACGATTTTCAGCACGCCTGGAGCCAGGTCATCGCCCTGCTGCAGTTTGCGCTTCTTGTCTTCGAACTTGTCGTCCAGCAGACGGCGGCGATCAACGATGTAGGCCTGGGCCTTCTCGAGCTGCTCGTTCAGAGCATCTTCAGCCATGCGCAGTTTGAACCACTGGCCGTGCTCAAGACCGTCGAGGATTTCGTCGGTGATGTCCTGACCTTTTTTCAGGCCTGCGCCGCCTTCGGCCTTGTGGCCTACCAGCGCGGAACGCAGACGTTCGAAGGTCGCGCCTTCAACGATACGGAACTCTTCGTTCAGGTCCTTGCGGATCTCGTCGAGTTGAGTCTTCTCGATGGACAGCGCACGAGCATCACGCTCAACACCATCACGGGTGAAGACCTGTACGTCGATGACAGTGCCCTTGGTACCGGTAGGTACGCGCAGGGAGGTGTCTTTAACGTCGCTGGCTTTTTCACCGAAGATGGCACGCAGCAGTTTTTCTTCCGGCGTCAGCTGGGTCTCGCCTTTCGGAGTGACCTTACCAACCAGGATGTCGCCTGCGCCTACTTCGGCACCTACGTAAACGATACCGGCTTCGTCCAGCTTGTTCAGTGCAGCTTCACCCACGTTCGGGATGTCTGCAGTGATTTCTTCTGGCCCAAGCTTGGTGTCACGTGCCACACAGGTCAGTTCCTGAATGTGGATCGTGGTGAAACGGTCTTCTTGAACAACACGCTCGGACAGGCAGATGGAGTCTTCGAAGTTGAAGCCGTTCCATGCCATGAACGCGATGCGCATGTTCTGACCCAGTGCCAATTCACCCATGTCGGTGGACGGGCCGTCAGCCATGATGTCGCTGCGCTGAACGCGATCACCCTTACGTACCAGCGGACGCTGGTTGATGCAGGTGTTCTGGTTCGAGCGGGTGTATTTGGTCAGGTTGTAGATGTCGACACCGGCTTCGCCAGTTTCAACTTCGTCATCGGCAACACGAACCACGATACGGCTGGCATCAACGGAGTCGATCACGCCGCCACGACGAGCCACGACGCAAACGCCGGAGTCACGGGCTACGTTACGCTCCATGCCGGTACCTACCAGCGGCTTGTCAGCACGCAGGGTGGGTACAGCTTGACGCTGCATGTTGGAACCCATCAACGCACGGTTGGCGTCATCGTGCTCCAGGAACGGGATCAGCGACGCAGCAACCGAAACTACCTGCTTCGGCGATACGTCCATCAAGGTGACGTCTTCCGGCGCCTTGACGGTGAACTCGTTCAAGTGACGAACAGCTACCAGCTCGTCGATCAGGACTTTCTTGTCGTTCATCGTGGCCGAAGCCTGAGCGATCACGTGATCAGCTTCTTCGATGGCGGACAGGAATACGATCTCGTCGGTGACCAGAGCGTCTTTCACCACACGGTACGGGCTCTCGAGGAAGCCATACTGGTTGGTGCGCGCATAAGCGGCCAGGGAGTTGATCAGACCGATGTTCGGACCTTCCGGCGTTTCGATCGGGCATACACGACCATAGTGCGTCGGGTGTACGTCACGAACTTCAAAGCCTGCACGTTCACGCGTCAGACCGCCCGGGCCCAGTGCGGAAACACGGCGCTTGTGGGTGATCTCGGAGAGCGGGTTGTTCTGGTCCATGAACTGCGAGAGCTGGCTGGAACCGAAGAACTCTTTCACCGCCGCAGCCACTGGCTTGGCGTTGATCAGGTCTTGCGGCATCAGGCCTTCGCTTTCAGCCATCGACAGACGCTCTTTGACCGCACGCTCAACACGTACCAGGCCAACGCGGAACTGGTTCTCGGCCATCTCGCCTACGCAGCGAACACGACGGTTACCCAGGTGGTCGATGTCATCGACAATGCCTTTGCCGTTACGGATGTCGACCAGAGTCTTCAGGACCGCAACGATGTCTTCCTTGCACAGCACGCCTGAACCTTCGATCTCGGTACGACCGATACGACGGTTGAACTTCATCCGGCCGACCGCAGACAGGTCATAACGCTCAGGGCTGAAGAACAGGTTGTTGAACAGGGTTTCGGCAGCGTCTTTGGTTGGTGGCTCGCCAGGACGCATCATGCGATAGATCTCGACCAGCGCTTCCAATTGGTTGCTGGTGGAGTCGATCTTCAATGTGTCGGAGATGAACGGACCGCAGTCGATATCGTTGGTATACAGGGTTTCGATGCGAACGACCTGAGCCTTGGCGATTTTTGCCAGGATCTCGGTGTTCAGCTCGGTGTTGCACTCAGCCAGGATTTCGCCTGTGGCCGGGTGAACAATAACCTTAGCGGTGGTGCGACCCAGGACGTAGTCCAGAGGCACGTCCAACGACTTGATACCGGCTTTTTCGATCTGGTTGATGTGGCGCGCAGTAATACGACGGCCAGCTTCAACAATGACCTTGCCCTTTTCATCCTGGATGTCCAGTACGGCAATTTCACCACGCAGACGCGAAGCAATCAGCTCCAGGCTGAGGGTTTCATCCTTCAGGCTGAATACGTTGGTAGTGTAGAAAGCGTCCAGCACTTGCTCAGTGGTATAGCCGAGCGCACGCAGCAGTACCGAGGCCGGCAGCTTGCGACGACGGTCGATACGCACGAACACGCAGTCTTTCGGGTCGAACTCGAAGTCCAACCACGAACCGCGGTACGGAATGATCCGCGCGGAGTACAGGAGTTTGCCGGAGCTGTGCGTCTTGCCGCGGTCGTGGTCGAAGAACACGCCCGGGGAACGGTGCAGCTGGGAAACGATAACACGCTCGGTACCGTTGATAACGAAGGTACCGTTCTCAGTCATCAATGGGATTTCGCCCATGTAGACTTCTTGCTCTTTGATGTCCTTGATCGCTTTGTTCGACGATTCTTTGTCGAAAATGATCAGGCGGACTTTTACCCGCAAAGGTACGGCGTACGTGACACCGCGCAACACGCATTCTTTGACATCAAATGCCGGTTCGCCCAGGCGATAACCGACGTACTCCAGCGCAGCATTGCCGGAGTAGCTGATGATCGGGAAAACGGATTTGAAGGCCGCATGCAGGCCCACGTCGCGGAACTGATCTTTGGTCGCTCCCGCCTGCAAGAATTCACGATACGAATCCAGCTGGATAGCCAGAAGGTACGGGACATCCATGACGTCCGGCAACTTGCTAAAGTCCTTGCGGATACGTTTTTTCTCAGTATATGAGTAAGCCATCAGCGTTCCCCAGCTTGGTCACCTGCTTGTTTGGCCCCTCCCGACGGGAGCAGCCAGAAAATCGTGCAAACCCCATGGTTTGCGCCACCGCATCGGGTGGTTACAACTCGTTACCAGCACCGACCCAGTCGGCTGCCAATAACGGAAAAAGGCCGGTGGCAAGAGCCACCAGCCATCAGCCTGTCGCTTAACGCTCGGGCTGGAGGTGCAAAGTCGATGCTTACTTCAGCTCGACTTTAGCGCCTGCTTCTTCCAGAGTTGCTTTGGCTTTGTCAGCTGCGTCTTTCGAAACAGCTTCCAGAACCATCGCAGGAGCGCCGTCAACTACAGCCTTGGCTTCTTTCAGGCCCAGACCGGTCAGTTCACGTACTGCCTTGATCACGTTAACTTTCTTCTCACCAGCTTCGGTCAGCATGACGTTGAATTCAGTTTGTTCTTCAACAACGGCAGCAACAGCAGCTGGACCAGCGGAAGCAGCGGCAGCGGAAACGCCGAACTTCTCTTCCATGGCCTTGATCAGCTCAACGATTTCCAGAACGGATTTTTCGCCGATTGCTTCGATGATTTGGTCGTTAGTCAGAGACATGACTATAAATTCCTGTATTGGGGTGACAGCCTACGCGGCCATCGAAATAAACAATAAACGCTGAAAGGAGTCGCTCAGCCTTAGGCTGCGGCAGCTTCTTTCTGGTCGCGAAGGGCCGCCAGAGTACGAGCCAATTTGCTGGTTGCGCCTTGAATCACGCTCATCAGCTGAGAAATTGCTTCGTCACGGGTCGGCAGACTTGCCAGTACGTCGATCTGATTAGCTGCGAGGAACTTGCCCTCGAACGCAGCTGCCTTGATCTCGAACTTATCCTGACCTTTTGCGAATTCTTTGAAGATACGAGCAGCAGCGCCCGGATGTTCTTTCGAAAATGCAATCAAGGTCGGGCCGGTGAACACGCCGTTGAGCACGTCATATTGAGTGCCAGCAACGGCGCGCTTGAGCAGGGTGTTACGTACAACACGTACGTATACGCCAGCTTCACGAGCCTCTTTACGGAGTCCGGTCAT
>NZ_JBYVMD010000089.1:0-7978 GCF_058145955.1 Pseudomonas sp. A39 | reverse complement strand
CTGAAGCGCGAAAGCGACAAAATCGGCAGCGTGCTCGACGTGATCAAGTCCGTGGCCCAGCAAACCAACCTGCTGGCCCTCAACGCCGCGATTGAAGCCGCACGTGCCGGCGAAGCCGGGCGAGGTTTCGCCGTGGTGGCGGACGAGGTACGCAGCCTGGCCCAGCGCACACAGAAGTCCACCGAAGAGATCGAAGAGCTGATCGTCGGCCTGCAAAACGGCACCCAACAGGTCGCAAGCATCATGGACAACAGCCGTGGCCTGACCGACAGCAGCGTCGAGCTGACCCGCCGTGCCGGTAGCGCCCTGGCGAACATCACCCGTACGGTCTCGACCATCCAGGCGATGAATTCGCAGATCGCCACGGCGGCCGAGCAGCAAAGCGCGGTGGCCGAGGAGATCAACCGCAGTGTGTTGAACGTGCGCGATGTGTCGGAACAAACCTCTTCGGCCAGCGAAGAAACCGCAGCCTCCAGCGCTGAGCTGGCGCGCCTGGGTATCTACCTGCAAACCCTGGTCGGGCGCTTCCGTATCTGACGGTTCTTACGGCGGCGGCCGGTCGAGGCCGCCGCAACTTGTGAAAATTCCTACACAGTTATCAGCCCGCCATCACTCCGAATCGAATTAGCGTGTCTACGCGCTTTATCAGATTTGGAGGTTCACCATGTTTCCTCGGCTGACCCGCTTGCTGGTCAACGCCAGCGTCCGACTCAAACTTGCCCTGGGGTTCGGCCAGGTGCTGGTCCTCAGCCTCGCCATCGCCATGACCGGCTGGCAAGCCTTGAATGCGGTGCTTTTCCGCTCAAGCAACTTGATCGTGCTGGGCCAACTGGCCGCTGTCGCAGAGGCCATGCGCGCCGATCGTATCGTGTACCGCACCCTGACAGACGCCACCAGCCTGGGCAAAATGACCCTGCAGATTGGAACAATCGACCAGCACCTCGACTACTTGCAAGACCACGTCAAAGACCCGGCCGACCTGCAGAGCCTGCAGGAAGCGAGACGCCTGGTGGCCGGTTTCAAAGCCGTACTCGTGGAGCTTGCGCCGCTGATCGAACGACGCGAAAACATCCACCCCCTGCTGCAAAAGGCCACACTCCAGGCCGGCGATACACTCGCTCAGTTGGCCAGTGAACTGCCCGACCAGCAGGATCAGCAGGCACTCGATGCCATCGAGACCCTGCGTCAAACCATAGAGCAGGCGGAGGAGCGTGCCCGCAGCCCTGCCTGGGCCGCGGAATCATTACAGGCCTATGCAGAAACGCTCGGCAAGGCGCTCGACACCCTGGCCATCGCTCAAGCCGCTGTCACGCGCCTGCCGGTAGACTCGACGTTGCTTGAAACCGACCTGGCGGATTATCGCGCGCAGCTACTGATGCTCAAGGACGCTCAAGTCACCACCGAAACCGCGCAAAACCGCTTCGAGCAACAGCTCAACCAGTTACTCGAGCAAACCGAACGGGTGAGCCAGAGCCAGATCGTCAAGCGTGACAGCGAGGCGGAACACACCCGCATGTTGCTTGTCAGCGTCACGGTTGCCGCCCTGTTGCTGGGGGCGTTGGCGGCCTGGTGGATCGCCCGCCAAATCGCGCTGCCGCTGCACCAAGCCTTGGCAGCCGCTAACCGCATTGCCGAGGGCAACCTGAGCGACAGTGGGGCGGTGGAACGTCGGGATGAGCTGGGCCAGTTGCAGCAAAGCATCGGGCAAATGGCGCGCAACCTGCGCGGCCTGATCAGCGGTATTGGCGACAGCGCCCGACAAATCGCCAGTGCCGCCACACAGCTGTCCACTGTCTCCGAGCAGACCCGCGCCGGGCTCAGCAACCAAAAGGACGAAACCGATCAGGTGGCCACCGCCATGAACGAAATGCTCGCCACCGCTCAGGAGGTCGCCCGGCACGCCGAGCAGGCGTCTATCGCGGCCAATGAAGCGGACCAACAGGCCAGCGCCGGTGACAAGGTGGTTGCACAAGCCATTGAGGAGATCGGCCATCTGGCCAGTGAAATGGCCCTGTCCAGCCGCGCCATGCTGGCACTGCAGCAGGAGAGCCAAAAAATCGGCAGTGTGCTGGACGTGATCAAGTCCGTGTCCCAGCAAACCAACCTGTTGGCGCTGAACGCGGCCATCGAAGCCGCACGCGCGGGCAATGCCGGTGAAGGGTTTGCGGTGGTAGCCGATGAAGTACGCAGCCTGGCGCAACGCACCCAGGAATCGGCCGAAGAAATCGAAGGGCTGATCAGCGGCCTGCACGCCGGTACACAACAGGTCGCCGACATCATGGACAGCAGCCGCCACCTGACCGACCACAGCGTCGGCCTGACCCGCGACGCCGGCGACGCACTGGCGGCGATTGCCCGGACGGTATCGATCATCCAGGAAATGAACCCGCAGATTGCCGCCGCCGCCGAACAACAAAGCGCCGTGGCCGAGGAGATCAATCGCAGTGTGTTGAAGGTACGGGATGTTTCCGAACAAACCGCAGCCGCCAGCGAGGAAACGGCGGCGGCGAGCGTTCAGTTGACGAGATTGAGCCTTGACCTGCAGACACTGGTCGGCAAATTCAGGCTCTGAGACTCACCACATGTGTGGCGGCTGGCTTGTTGTGGCGAGCGAGCTTGCTCGCGCTGGGCTGCGAAGCGGCCCTAAAAACCTGCCACTGCGATTTGGCTTAAAAACGCGGATGGGTTTATGGGGGCCGCTACGCGGCCCAGCGCGAGCAAGCTCGCTCACTGCAGGTCAACTTTTAGCGCTCTGGAAGTGTTGACTACAGGACCTGGCGCAGGAACGCCTGGGCGCGAGGGTCTTTCGGTGAGTCGAAGAACTCGGCCGGGGCCGCATCTTCCAGCAACTTGCCATGATCGAAGAACAGCACGCGGTCCGCCACTTCACGGGCAAAGCCCATTTCGTGGGTGACACAGACCATGGTCATGCCCTCCAAGGCGAGCGTCTTCATCACGTCCAGCACTTCGCCGACCATTTCCGGGTCGAGGGCCGAGGTGGGCTCATCAAACAGCATCACCTTGGGCTCCATGGCCAACGCCCGGGCAATCGCGACTCGTTGCTGTTGGCCACCGGACAAGCGTGAGGGGAACTCATTGGCCTTCTGTGCAATGCCGACCTTCTCCAGCAGCGCCAGGGCCTTGGCCTCGCGCTCCTGCTTGCCGCGCTTGCGCACGACTTTCTGCGCCAGGCACAGGTTTTCCAGCACGGTCATGTGCGGAAACAGGTTGAAGTGCTGGAACACCATGCCGACTTCGCGGCGGTAGGCGTTCACGTCGGTCTTCGGGTCGGCCAGTTGCAAGCCGTCGATGCTCACCGAGCCGGAGTCGAACTCCTCCAGGCCGTTGAGGCAACGCAGGAACGTGGACTTGCCGGAGCCGGACGGGCCGATCACCACCAGCACTTCGCCCTTGGCCACCCGGGTGGTCACATGGTCCACCGCACGGACCACATGGCCACGGGTGTCGAAGACTTTTACCAGATCGCGGACTTCAATCACTTTGCGCGAGCCTCCGCTCAAGCCGGCTGGCCATTTTCGACAGCGGCAGGTTGATCAGCAGGTACAGGCCTGCCACGCAGAACAGGATTTCAAACGGCGAAAATGAAGTGGTGATCACTTCACGGCCGCTCTTGAGCAATTCGGTAATCGCGATCACCGACACCAGGGACGTGTCCTTGACCAGGCTGATAAATTGCCCGGCCAGCGGTGGCAGCACGCGCTTGAACGCCTGCGGCAGTACCACATGGCGCATCGACTGGCTGGCACTCAGGCCCAAGGAGCGCGCGGCTTCGTTCTGGCCACGGGTAATGGACTGCACACCGGCGCGGACGATTTCAGCCACATAGGCACCGGTAAACAGCGACAGCGCCGCGATCCCGGCGAATTCCCGGGACAGGTTGAGCACCGTGCCGATAAAGAAATAGAAGATGAAGATTTGCACCAATAGCGGCGTACCGCGCACCAGCTCGACGTAGATCGTCGACAGATCACGCAAGGTCGGGTTGCTGGACAAGCGGCACAAGCCGGTCGCCAGACCAATCGCCAGGCCGAGGATTCCGGACACCACCGATAACCATAGCGTGGTCCACAAACCCCACATCAATGGCCCCAACGCCCAATGCCGGGTCACGCCCACCACATCGCCTTCGGCGACATCGTCACCGCGCGCCACTTGCAGGCTGTTGTCGGCAACAGTCAGCTTTTGCTCGGTGCCGGCGTCGTTGCGCAAGGTCACTTCGGCGACGTCGCCTTTGCGGACCAACTCGACAACCGTGGAGATGTCAGCGGCGCGTTGGGACTCTTCAGCCTGGTAGGCGAAGTACTGCGGTACGCGGTTCCAGCGCCATTCGTAGGACATCAGCGAGGTGGCGTAGTACAGCGCACCGGCCAGGCCAACCAGCACGACCACAGTCAGCAGGTGCCAGGGCCATTGGGCTTTTTTCTGTTTCATTTACTCAGTATCCAAAAGAGTCGGGCGCGCGCCAGCCTTATTCCATGTCCTTGAGCCACTCGGAGCTCTTGAACCACTTGTCATGGATGCGATCGTAGGTGCCGTCGTTGCGGATCTGGTGCAGGAAGTTGTTGATGAAGTTGATGCTGTCGTAGTCGCCTTTCTTCAGGCCAAACGCCAGGGGTTCGAAGGTGAAGGGTTCTTCCAGGAACACCAGCTTGCCATTGCCGACTTTTTTCTCGGCAACCACGTTGTACGGCGCGTCATACACAAAGGCATCGGCCTTGCCGTTGACCACGTCCAGCACGCCTTCCTGCTCGTTGTCGTAGCCGTGGTACTTGGCTTTGGAGATCAGCTTTTTGGCGACCATCTCACCGGTGGTGCCCAGCTTGGAGGTCAGGCGGTATTTCTCGTCGTTCAAGTCTTTGTAGGACTTGATGGTGCCTTCCAGTTCCTTGCGGATCAGCAGGGTCTGGCCGACCACAATGAAGGGTTCGCTGAAGTTCAGGCGCAGGTTGCGTTCCTGAGTCAGGGTCATGCCGCTGCCGATCATGTCGAACTTGCCGGTCAGGAAGGCGGGGATAATGCCGTCGTAGCCGGTGGATACCAGCTCCAGCTTGACCCCCATGGACTTGGCCATGGCCTTGAGGATGTCGACTTCGAAGCCGATGATTTCACCGCGCTTGTCTGTCATTTCGAACGGCATGTAGGTCGGGTCCATGCCGACTTTCAGCGTGCCGCGCTTGACCGCATCATCGATCGCACCCGCCTGGGCCGCAGTGGCCGCGACCAGTGCGGTGACGCCGAGCAGCAGCATCGAAAGATACTTTTTCATCATCAAGTCCCCTGAACGATTCTTGTAAGGTCGGCGCGCAAAAGGGCTGCACCATTTCGGGGTGCGATCCTAACCCACTCGATGCTCGTCACAAAGGTTTCACGGCTATTTGTTATCGGCATATGTCGGAAAAGCCCCACATCGGTGCGGCAAAGCTCAGGGGCAGACACTTACGCAGAGGAGTACCGGCAACCGGTTGATGTGTAAGCAGTTATGACTTTCAGTCGATTTCCACCCACCAATCGGTGTCTTTAAACCACTTGTCGTGCAGGCGATCGTAGGTCCCATCCTGGGCCACTTGATTAAGAAAATGGTTGATCCAGTTGAGGCTGTCGAAATCGCCCTTTTTCAAGCCGAATGCCAAGGGTTCGAAGGTAAAGGGTTGCTCAAGTGCCAGCAGCGTGCTGTTTTCCGGGCGGCTCAGGGCGATCAGGTTGTAGGGTGCGTCATGAATAAAAGCATCGGCCGCTCCCGCCAACACCTGGCGTACCCCTTCTTCCGGAGTGGCAAAACTGCTGATGCGGGCCGCCCCCAAAAACCGTCGTGCCGCCGCCTCACCCGTGGTGCCTTCGGTGGTGGCGATCCGGTAACTGGCGTCATCCAGGTCCTCGACACTGCTGACCTTGCCCAGAAGCCTTGGGTGCAACACCACCGACTGGCCGACCACGATGAACGAGTCGCTGAAGTTGAGCTTGAGGTTGCGTTCCTGGGTGACGGTCATGCCGCTGCCGATCAGGTCGAATTTCTTTGCCTGCAACCCCGCCACCAGCTCGGTGTAGGGCACAGTGACCAATTCAAGCTCGACCCCCAAGGCTTGGCTCATGACCTTGAGCAGGTCGATTTCGAAGCCGACGATGCGTCCCTGTTTATCGGTCATTTCGAAGGGCACGTAGGTGGGCGTGGTGCCGACCTTGAGTGCGCCGCGTCGAACGGCGTCGTCAATCGCGCCGGCCTGTGCCAGGCCCATGTGAATCCATGCGACAGCGCTGATCAGCAGCGCAGAACAATAGCCTTTGCTCATGAAGACCCCAGTAGCCGGTTAAATTCGGGGCGATGCTAACTCAGCCACGGGCACGGCAATACGCCTCGAACAAGGGTCTTTTGTTTCGAAATAACAAGAGGTTAAGCCGAGAGGGAAAGTAACGGAAAACGCTGTAGGACCAGCGTTCGGAACACCCCCGAGGAGAACCCTCGGGGGCGTCTGAATCAGGCCGGTTGGGCCTGGGACGACAGCGGTTGCAGCGGCAGCAACGGCGCGTGCGGGTCAGCCTTGATCGATTCCCGCCAGGCGGCGAGCCACTCGGCATGGCCTTCGCTCCAGACCTGCTCGTGCAGGCGAGCCAGGGCTACCGGGTCACTGAGCAAGGCCAGGCGTTCACCGTTGTTGAGGCCGGCAGGACCGACTTTCAACGCGTGACGCACACGTTCGGCACGCAGGTACTCGATCGGCTCGGCCTGCGCGTGACGCGAGGTCGCCAGGGCACAGGCCAGGGCGTTCTGCTGCGGGTCGACCACCGAGCGCACAAAGCCGTCATTCAGCGCATGCCAACGGTTTTCGTGGGTGTACTTGTCGGTGGACAGCAGCGCTTGCGGTGGATTGTATTCCTCAGGGATCAGGAACAGGCTCTCGTCGCGGGACTTGAGGCCCAACCCGACACGGCTGGAAATCACCGACACCGGGATCGACAGCATCAGCGAACCCACGATCGGCACCAGCCACCACAGGAAGCTTGGGTTCAACCACACCACCAGCAACGCCCAAAAGAAGCCGAGCAAGGTCTGGGTGCCATGGCGCTTGATCGCTTCACCCCATGGGGTGGAGTCATCGTCACGCTGCGGCGAGTTCCAGGTCGCGGCCCAGCCGAGGAACGCGGCGAGTACGAAACGGGTGTGGAAGATCATCCGTACCGGTGCCAGCAGCATGGAGAACAGCATCTCCAGCAGCATCGACAAGGTCACCTTGAACTTGCCACCAAACTCTTTCGCGCCCTTGGCCCAGATCAGGATGATGCTCAGCAGCTTCGGCAGGAACAACAGCACGATGGTGGTGGAGAACAGCGCCACCGCTTTGTCCGGATGCCATTGCGGCCACAGTGGGTACAGCTGGCGTGGCGCCATGAAGTACTGCGGTTCCATCAGGGTGTTCACCGCCAGCAGGGCCGTGGACAGCACCAGGAACAGGAACCACAACGGCGCCGACAGGTAGGACATCACACCAGTCAGGAACACCGCACGGTGCACCGGGTGCATACCCTTGACCAGGAACAGGCGGAAGTTCATCAGGTTACCGTGGCACCAGCGACGGTCACGCTTGAGTTCGTCCAGCAGGTTCGGCGGCAGTTCTTCGTAGCTGCCCGGCAGGTCGTAGGCAATCCACACGCCCCAGCCGGCACGACGCATCAGCGCGGCTTCAACAAAGTCGTGGGACAGAATGGAACCGGCGAACGCGCCTTTGCCCGGCAATGGCGCCAGGGCGCAATGCTCGATAAACGGCTTCATGCGGATAATCGCGTTGTGACCCCAGTAGTGGGATTCACCCAACTGCCAGAAGTGCAGGCCGGCGGTAAACAGCGGGCCGTAGACGCGGGTCGCGAACTGCTGCATGCGTGCATACAGGGTGTCCATGCCCGACGCACGCGGCGCGGTCTGGATAATCCCGGCGTCCGGCGTGGCTTCCATCAGGCGCACCAG
>NZ_JBYVMD010000088.1:0-8380 GCF_058145955.1 Pseudomonas sp. A39 | reverse complement strand
ATAATGTGCCGCATGATTAAGTACGCTCCGTCTTGTTCAGCCACATGTCGCGCATAGAGCCGTCTTTGATCTGCATCGGGTAGACGTGCTCGCTGGTATCCACCTGAATATCGATGAACACCAAGCGGTCCTTCATGGCGAACGCCTCTTCCATCTTCGGCTTCAGATCTTTCAAATCGGTGATGCGAATGCCGACATGGCCATAGGCTTCAACCAATTTTACGAAATCCGGCAGCGACTCCATGTAGGAATGGGAGTGACGGCTGTTGTAGCTCATGTCCTGCCATTGACGAACCATGCCCAGCACGCCGTTGTTCAAGCACACGATCTTCACCGGAAGGCCGTACTGCAGGCACGTCGACAGTTCCTGGATGTTCATCTGGATGCTGCCCTCGCCGGTGACGCACGCAACGTCAGTGTCCGGGAAGCTCAGTTTCACGCCCATGGCCGCAGGGAAACCAAAGCCCATCGTGCCCAGGCCACCGGAGTTGATCCAGCGGTTAGGCTTGTCGAACTTGTAGTACTGCGCAGCGAACATCTGGTGCTGGCCCACGTCGGAGGTCACAAAGGCGTCGCCCTTGGTCACTTCGCACAGGGTCTCGATCACGGTTTGTGGCTTGATGATGCTGCCGTCGCCCTTGTCGTAAGGGAACAGGCCGCGATCACCGCGCCATTCGTCGATCTGCTTCCACCAACTGGCAACAGATTCCTTGTTCGGCGTCTCGCCGATGTCCTTGAGCGCAGCAACCATTTCGGTCAATACGCTTTCAACAGGACCCACGATCGGCACATCGGCCTTGATGGTCTTGGAGATGGACGCCGGGTCGATGTCGATATGGATGATCTTGGCATTCGGGCAGAATTTGCTCGCGCCGTTGATCACGCGGTCATCGAAACGCGCGCCCACTGCCAGGATCACGTCGGCGTGGTGCATCGCCAGGTTAGCGGTGTAGCTGCCGTGCATGCCGAGCATGCCGACAAACTGACGGTCGGTACCTGGGAAGGCGCCGAGGCCCATCAACGTATTGGTCACCGGCAGGTTGAGCAGTTTGGCCAGCTCAGTCAAAGGCGCAGAACCGCCGCCCAGAATCACGCCACCACCCGAGTACAGCACTGGACGCTTGGCCGCCAGGAGCATTTCTGCGGCCTTGCGGATTTGCCCCGAGTGCCCACGGACGGCCGGGCTGTAGGAGCGCAGCTTGGCCTTCTTCGGGAAGATGTATTCGAATTTCTCGGCCGGGTTGGTCATGTCTTTCGGGATGTCGACCACCACAGGACCCGGACGACCGGACTGTGCGAGGTAGAAGGCCTTTTTCATGACTTCCGGGATTTCCGACGCATGCTTGATCATGAAGCTGTGTTTCACGATCGGCCGGGAGATACCGATCATGTCGGTTTCCTGGAATGCATCGGTACCGACCATGGTGCTAGCCACCTGACCGGAAATGATCACCATCGGGATGGAGTCCATATACGCAGTCGCGATGCCGGTAATGGCATTGGTTGCGCCAGGGCCGGACGTTACCAGTACCACACCGGCTTTACCGGTGGCACGGGCGTAACCGTCAGCCATATGGGTCGCGGCCTGCTCGTGGCGAACCAGGATGTGGGTAACAGCCGGTTCCTTGAACAGTGCGTCGTAGACATGCAGCAGAGCACCACCTGGGTACCCGTAGATATAGTCGACGCCTTCGTCACGCAAAAAGCGGACGAGCATCTCACCGCCAGATAAAAGCTCCACGTTGTTCACCTCTAAAACGCCAGAATACCGTCCGTTAAAAAACCGACGGGTCTTAATAGGTTTACTTCTCAACAGAGCATGAGCGACGGTGGTCGCCGACTACGTCAGCACTGACTGAGCAAGTATTGGGATCGTCCCAAGTGTTGCGGGCTTTTCCCACCCAGCGCGAGGTAACGCGTTGCGGGTGTAACAGGTCGGCGCGGATGTGCGCCTCATGATCTGCTGAGCGGGCCTGCTTCTGGCAGTCCCGATACAGCGGACTTTGGATTCTTCTGTTTCAGGACGTTCAAGTCAAGCAATAATTGCGCTTTTTTCCAACTAAGCGCATGAGAACGTAGAAGAAAGGGCTTTGAGGAGGGATAAAACTCGCCTGAATGTCGTCAAGCGGTAGAAATGTGCGCAAGACTGCCGGAAAAACCGGCAGTCAGGCAATTAACGAGCGTCGACGATCAGTTGGTCGAACTTTTTCAGCGCATTACGTAAGCCAAGGCTTTCCAGCGGGCGGTCGGCATAGACCATCTCGGCCATTTCCAGGATGCCCGACGCATTGGGCAGCGGCAGGTCCTGTTCGAGGATCTGCTTCATGCGCACTAGGAATACCCACTGCAGCCACTGGTGAAAATCCAGCGTATCCACCGAAAAAGGTTCAACGCTGCTGAGCGCCTCGACGCTGGGGGACACCTCGTCCCACCAGCCCTGCACGCGCAACTCGCGCTCAATCAGCAATAACTGTTCGGCAATGGCGGGGAAGCGTGCATCCATCAGAGGCTGACCTTGGCTTTTTGCCGAGCCTGCGCGGCACCGGCGGCATCGCCTTGCGCAGCGCGCGCGTCACCAATCAAGGCCCACAGGCTGGCTTGCAAGTCGGGACGACCGTTGGCCAGGGTCAGGCCACGACGGGCAAACTGCTCGGCCTGCGGAGCATCACCCTGGGCCATGCGAACCTGGGCCAGGCGATACAACACTTGCGGCTCACGCGGAGCCACGCGCTGGGCACGTTCGAGGCTCGACGACGCGCCATTCAAATCACCACCCGCCTGCTGTTGCTGGGCCGTGGTCAGCAGCGCAAGCACCGGGCCATCCAGTTGCTCGTCAGCCGACAGGCCGCCACCGCTGGAAGACGATGGAATGCCACTTGGCGTCGACGGCATGGTGTAGGTGCCCTGATTGATCGGCGCAGTTTGAATCGGCGTGGAGTCGATCGGACCCGAGGTGCTTGGCCCTGGCGTCCACGGCTCGGCACTGATCGGCGCAGACGTGGCAGCGCCAGCGCCTGGCACCATGACCACCACACCGGAATCCTGTGGCATCGCCTGGGTCGCAGCTTGCGCTGGACGATTGGTCACGGTCTGGCGGAAGCCGCCATTGGCCGAAATCCGGTCGTTATTGGAGACGGCAGTGCTCGAATCCACCACGGGAATGGAGCCGCGCTGCACGCTGGCGCAACCGTTGAGCAAAGCCAGAGCTGTAATAGCTGGAATCCACCACTTGTTCACTTGAAACCCTCTTTGCTTAATTCATCCAGCCCTTGACCCAATCCATCACCGACTCCGCATCAGCGGGGGCACTGCCACCGCATGCGGCGCCGGGAGGCGGTTCGCTGCCGCGAATATACGGCATCTGCACCGCGCCCGGACAGTTGGCATCTGAGCCCTGCCCCGTGTGCGGATCGATCCAAGCCTGCACGATGTTATCCGGCTGCGGCATGTTCAACGGCAGCGGATCAGCTTTGCGCATGAAACTGGTCCAGACCTGCAGCGCACCGGTGGCACCGGTAAACGGCGTCTTGCCGTTATCGTCGCGCCCCAGCCACACCACCGCCAGCACGTCCTGGCCGAAACCTGCGAACCAGCTGTCACGCGAATCGTTACTGGTACCGGTCTTGCCTGCCAATGTCAGGTTCGCCGGCAGCACGCTATAGACCGAACGCCCGGTACCTTCACGCATCACGCGCTGCATGGCGTTCTGGATCAGATAAATGGAGCCCGCATCAAACCGTTGCTGAATCTGGAACGGGTAGCGCTTGAGCGGCTCACCCTCGGCGGTCAGCACGCTGCGGATCCCGCGCATGGGGGTGTTGAAACCACCGTTGGCGAGGGTCTGGTACATCGTCGCGACTTCCATCGGGGTCATCGCGCCAGCGCCCAACAGGATCGACGGGAAGGCCGGGAACTCACGGGTGACACCCAGCCGCGCGATGGTCTTGAGGACATTCGGCACGCCGACCTCAAGGCCCAGCCGCGACGTGGAAATATTGTAGGAGTGCGCAATGCCCTGATACAGGAATATCGTACCGTGGGAACGACGGTCGAAGTTCTGGGGTGTCCACACTTGGCCATCGGCACCTTTGACCGACAGCGGGTCATCTGAGAGCCAACTGGTCAGGGTGTATTTGCTCGGTTTTTCCAACGCGGTCAGGTAAACCGCAGGCTTGACCAGGGAACCGATTGGCCGCACCGCATCCAGCGCGCGGTTGAACCCGGCAAAGCTGGCCTGACGGCTGCCGATCATGGCTTGCACTTCACCCGTTTCCGGATTGGTCACGACCATGGCCGCTTCGACTTCATCGGAACCTTTACGGCCTGTCAGACGCTTGAACGTGTCATTGACGGACGCTTCGGCCTTCATCTGCAGGATCGGGTCGAAACTGGTGAAGATTCGCAGGCCTTCTTCGGTCAAGTCTTCGTCGCGGTAGTCTTCACGCAGTTGGCGCTTGACCAGATCGATAAAGCCCGGGAAGGAGCTGTCCGCCAGCTTGCCGCGGGTAGTGACACCCAACGGCATTTTCTTCGCGGCAGCGACCTGTTCAGCCGTGGCAACACCTTGTTGCTCAAGTACATCAAGCACGAGGTTGCGTCGCTCCAGCGCACGCTCAGGATTGCGGCGCGGGTTGTAGTAGGAAGGCCCCTTGACCATGCCCACCAGCAACGCAACCTGGTGCAGCTTCAGTTCGGACAGCGGCTGGCCAAAGAAGAACTGGCTGGCCAGGCCGAAACCATGCACGGCGCGCTGGCCATCCTGGCCGACGAATACCTCGTTGAGGTACGCCTCAAGGATTTCCTGCTTGCTGTAGTGCAGCTCCAGCAGCATCGCCATCATGGCTTCAGTGAGCTTACGGGTGAGGCTGCGCTCGTTGGTCAGGTAGAAGTTCTTGACCAATTGTTGCGTCAGCGTACTGCCGCCCTGAGTCATCTTGCCGCCGGAGGTGTTCACCCAGACCGCGCGGGCGATCGACTTCGGCGAAACGCCCCAGTGGTGGTAGAAATCGCGGTCTTCAACAGCAACCAGGGTTTCCAACAGGTACGGCGGCACCTGGTCAAGCTTGATCAGGATGCGATCTTCAAGGTTTTTAGGGTAAATGCCGCCGATCATCAGCGGTTCGAGGCGAACCACCGGCAGCTTCGAGCCATTGAGGGACGACAACTCAGCGACGTAATCGCCGGAAAAGCGCACGCGCACAGGCTGGGCTTTTTCCAGGCCTTCATAGAACTGGAAACCGCGGGTATTCAAGTCGACGGTGTTACCACTGACAGCCGCCGCGCCCGGCCCGTTGCTCACGGGTTCGCGGCGATAGCCCAAGGCGTCGAGTTCGGTCAGGAAGTCATCCTTGCTCAGCTTCTGGCCGGTAAACAACTCCAGCGGGCGTGCATACACCTTGGCGGGAATGGTCCAACGCTTGCCGGAGAACTTCTCCTGGACCACAGCGTCGAGGTACACCGCAAAGCCGGCGAGCACTACGAGGCCCACGAGGCCGAGCTTGAGCGCCCAGCCCAGCCAAGGGCGCAGGCCGCGGGAAGGAGGTTTTTTACGGGAACGGGGAGATCGGGTTCGAGTCATGGCGGCGGATTATACGCACTTTATTGATGATCAACATGAGCCGGACAGCGGTTTGCACGACCGGCCGCAGCAGCCATAATGCCCGCCATGTTTTCCGCCAGACTCTGAAGGATCGCCCGTGAGCCAGACCCTGATCGCCGCCCTGCAAAACCCGGCCTTATACGCCCACCCGGTTGATGCGTTCCAAGTCATCGAGACCCATATTTCCTGGGTCGTGCTGACCGGGCCCTATGCCTATAAATTGAAGAAACCGATGAACTTCGGCTTCCTGGACTTCACGGATCTGGAAAAGCGCGGCCACTTCTGCAATGAAGAGCTGCGCCTCAACCAGCGTTTGACCGAAGATTTGTATCTTGAAGTGTTGCCGATCACCGGCACGGCCGAGGCCCCTCAGTTGGGTGGCGATGGCCCAGTCATCGAATATGCGCTGAAAATGCGTCAGTTCCCGCAGAGCCAACTGCTCAGCACCTTGCAAGCCAACGGCGAATTGACCAGCGCGCACATCGATGAGATGGCCAAGCAAATCGCGCACTTCCACCTCACCGCACCGAAAGTACCGCAGGAACACCCGGCCGGCACCCCGGACGAGGTGATGGCACCGGTTCGCCAGAACTTCGACCAGATTCGCCCGTTCCTCAGTGACAAGGCCGACCTGGCGCAACTGGACGCTTTGCAAGCCTGGGCCGAAAGCAGCTTCGAGCGCCTCAAGCCGCTGTTCTCCCAGCGCAAACAGGAAGGTTTCACCCGCGAATGCCACGGCGATATTCACCTGGGTAACGCGACGTTGATCGATGGCCACGTAGTGATCTTCGACTGCATCGAATTCAACGAGCCTTTCCGCTTCACCGATGTGTACGCCGATACCGGCTTCCTGGCCATGGACCTTGAAGACCGCGGCCTCAAATCCCTGGCGCGCCGCTTTATCAGCCAGTACCTGGAGTTGACCGGCGACTATCAAGGCCTGGAGGTGCTGAACTTCTATAAAGCCTATCGCGCCTTGGTACGCGCCAAGATCGCGCTGTTCAGCATGCCGAGCGAGGCCAGCCCGGTGCAACGCGCCACGACCCTGCGTCAATACCGCAACTACGCGAATCTGGCGGAAAGCTACAGCACCATTCCGTCGCGCTTCCTGGCAATTACCCACGGTGTTTCGGCCGTGGGCAAAAGCCACGTGGCCATGCGCCTGGTGGAAGCGCTGGGTGCTGTGCGCCTGCGCTCGGACGTGGAACGCAAGCGTCTGTTCGGTGAGCAACACGTCGAAAACACGCCGCAGGCCGGTATCTATGCGGCCGACGCCAGTGTGGCGACCTACACCCGGCTGAATGAAATCGCCGACACCGTACTGCGTGCCGGTTACCCAGTGGTGTTGGATGCCACCTTCCTGAAACGCGAACAACGCGATGCAGCGGCCAAAGTAGCCGAAGCCACCGGCGCGCCGTTCCTGATCCTGGATTGCAACGCGCCGCAAGCCGTAATCGCCAGCTGGTTGGCACAACGTCAGGCAGACAAAAATGATCCTTCCGACGCGACACTGGCCGTTATCGAAGAGCAGCAAGCCAATCGCGACTCGCTGACCGCCGAGGAGCTGCTCCTCAGCAAACGCGTCGAGACCAATGAAAGCGGTACGCTCGATGCGTTGGTGGCGCATATTCGCCAGCGCCTGCCAGGCCTGTAAGAAAAAATTCTTGGTCGTGTCGTCTACTTGGGCGCACGACCCCGCAATAGTGGCACTATAATGGCGCCATAAATCCAACAGGAGTTGCCGTCATGAGTCAGCCCAAGCTTCTTGATACTCCGCTTTACTCGCTCCTGCATAAAGATGATATCCGGGGCTTCAACCAGGAACGTCCAAAAGACGGCGTCATCGACATGCGCGGCGGGGACTTTCGCGGCCTGGACTTGCGTGAGTTGAACGCCACCGGCGTGGACTTTACCGATGCCTACTTCCGCTCTGCGGATTTGCGCGGCCTCGACCTGCGCGGTTGCTCGCTCGAAGGCGCCAGCCTAGCCCACGCGCAGATATCCGGGACCTATTTCCCTGCGGAGCTGACCGCCGATGAAATCCTCATGTCAGTCAACTTTGGCACCCGCCTGCGTTACCGTACCCGCTAATACTCGCTGCTTCAGCCCGGTATCGCACAAGCGTGCCGGGCTTCCCGCCTGCCGGACCACACCACTCCTCTCGGTCTTTAGGCCGTTTCCGACTAAAGAACTACGCTTTTCCTACTGAGCGCTACACTCCTTTCAGGCTTGCCTGGTCACGATACCCACCGAACCATTCGGCCGTCGCAAGGAGGCTTGATGAACGATGAGCTGCAACACCTGAAAAACCTTGGCAAGACGTCAGCACAGTGGCTGCATGCGGTGGGCATCCACAGTGCGTCCGACTTGCGTCGCCTGGGTGCGGTCGATGCCTACCGGGCCGTACGGACGCGCGGGTTTCGCGCATCGAAAGTGCTGCTGTATGCAATCGAAGGGGCCTTGATGGATGTGCATTGGAATGACATTCCTGCCGAGCGCAAAGAAGCGTTGAACCGGCAATTGGACGCTATTTCGGCCCGCCAAAAAAATTAGATCGACTGGCAAAGCCAACATTTACAGGCATTCCGAACGGACGTTTGAGAAATTCTGAAGAGCCATTGAAAACAAATGTTGACTCTCAAATGAGAATCGTTATGATTATCACAACTGGTCGCGAGATCAGCCGATAACTGAAAGACCATTGGTTCGGACTCTCAGATTATCTCCTCATCAGGCTAATCACGGTTATTTGACCCGGCTCTTGCCGGGTCTTTTTTTGCC
>NZ_JBYVMD010000087.1:0-9748 GCF_058145955.1 Pseudomonas sp. A39 | reverse complement strand
ACATCCTTGGATGAGAGCAGCCCTTGATGGGTGACAATTCGTTCGATCAACTCCGACTTCGTCATATTTTTCCCTTCTTTTTCAAGCAGCTAGGAAAAGCGCTTCGAAGGTTTTAGCATGACTTGATGAATTTGAACAGCCCATGCATAAACTTATCTGTTGGCTAAATAAACACCTGCGTGAAACACGTAACCGCCTCAATTGCAGATGACGAGCATCTTGCGAGTCACCGCGCCAGCAGGGTTCCAGCCGAACAGGTAGTCGCCCTCCTCGTCCGTGGCGTCACTGGACTTGGTGATGACCTTATAGCCCTGCATCTTGCACTCACGGGCGGCGCGCTTCTCGCACTTGTCCCACTTGTTGCCCAGCCCCGAGCAGTCGATCTCGATGCCGCTGACGCCGCGCTTAGCGTGGGTCTTGGCACTGGTGGTAGAGCAGCCTGCGAGCATGAGCACTGCGAGTATTACAATAAGCCTGTTCATTCAACTCCTTACTGAAGCGACATCACGAGAACCGCTTTTTTCCTAAGACTATAGTCAGTTCTGACACTGATCTACTCACCTTGGTTCTCGACGTTAATTCAACAAATTTCAGGCACAAAAAAGGGCGACCGAAGTCGCCCTTTTTCTATGGTCTGACAGAACTTAGTTCTGTTTTTCCATTTGTGCACGCAACAGGTCGCCCAGAGTGGTAGGACCAGCAGCGATGCTATCCGAAGGCTTGTCTTTCAAGCTTTGGATGGCTTCTTTCTCTTCAGCATCGTCTTTCGACTTGATGGAGAGCTGGATTACACGGCTCTTGCGGTCAACGCTGATGATCTTGGCTTCTACTTCCTGGCCTTCTTTCAGAACGTTACGTGCGTCTTCAACGCGGTCACGGCTGATTTCGGAGGCTTTCAGAGTCGCTTCGATATCGTCGGCCAGAGTGATGATGGCGCCTTTAGCGTCAACTTCTTTCACGATGCCTTTAACGATCGCGCCTTTATCGTTGTCCTGAACGTATTCAGAGAACGGGTCGCTTTCCAGTTGCTTGATACCCAGGGAGATACGCTCGCGCTCTGGGTCAACCGACAGGATAACGGTGTCCAGCTCGTCGCCCTTCTTGAAACGACGAACAGCTTCTTCGCCCACTTCGTTCCAGGAGATGTCGGACAGGTGAACCAGGCCGTCGATGCCGCCGTCCAGACCAATGAAGATACCGAAATCGGTGATCGACTTGATGGTGCCGGAGATTTTATCGCCCTTGTTGAACTGGCCAGAGAAATCTTCCCATGGGTTAGATTTGCACTGCTTGATGCCGAGGGAGATACGACGACGCTCTTCGTCGATGTCCAGAACCATAACTTCCACTTCGTCGCCGACTTGTACGACTTTCGAAGGGTGGATGTTTTTGTTGGTCCAGTCCATTTCGGAAACGTGTACCAGGCCTTCAACGCCTTCTTCCAGCTCTGCGAAGCAGCCGTAGTCAGTCAGGTTGGTAACACGCGCGGTGACGCGAGTGCTTTCTGGGTAACGGGCTTTGATAGCGACCCATGGATCTTCACCCAGTTGCTTCAGGCCCAGGGAAACACGGTTGCGTTCGCGATCGTATTTCAGAACCTTGACATCGATCTCGTCGCCAACGTTGACGATTTCGGAAGGATGCTTGATGCGCTTCCAAGCCATGTCGGTAATGTGCAGCAGGCCATCCACGCCACCCAGATCGACGAATGCGCCGTAGTCGGTGAGGTTTTTGACGATACCTTTGACTTGTTGGCCTTCCTGCAGGGATTCCAGCAGAGCTTCACGCTCGGCGGAGTTCTCTGCTTCCAGGACGCTGCGACGGGAAACGACAACGTTGTTGCGTTTCTGGTCGAGTTTGATGACCTTGAATTCGAGTTCTTTGCCTTCCAGGTGCGTGGTGTCGCGCACTGGACGAACGTCGACCAAAGAACCTGGCAGGAACGCACGGATGCCGTTAACGTCGACAGTGAAGCCGCCTTTAACCTTACCGTTGATAACGCCCTTGACCACTTCTTCAGCTGCGAAGGCTGCTTCGAGAACAATCCAGCATTCAGCGCGCTTGGCTTTTTCACGGGACAGCTTGGTTTCACCGAAACCGTCTTCAACCGAGTCCAGAGCAACGTGAACTTCGTCACCGACATTGATTGTCAGATCACCAGCATCGTTGTAGAACTGTTCCAGCGGGATCAGAGCTTCAGACTTCAGACCAGCGTGAACGGTTACCCAGCGAGCTTGGTAATCGATATCAACGATAACACCGGTGATGATGGAGCCTGCCTGAAGGTTCAGGGTTTTTAGGCTTTCTTCAAAGAGTTCCGCAAAGCTTTCGCTCATTTTAATTCCTGTTGATAAGGGCGAAGAATACGCCCATCTCCACACCCCAGACGGCGTGGGTCAGTTTCAGTTAAAAGAAGCCACCGCAGGACTATGACTGGTCCCCTGCGGCCTTCTTGGTCACCCGGCGATATCGCGAATGGCGATCTCGCTCATGATGCGTTCCAGCACCTGCTCGATGGACAACTCCGTGGAATCCAGCTGTATGGCATCAGCCGCCGGTTTAAGCGGGGCTACTGCGCGCTGGGTATCACGCTCATCGCGTGCACGGATCTCATCTAGCAGACTCGACAGACTAACACCATCGACTTTGCCCTTCAACTGCAAGTAACGGCGGCGAGCCCGCTCCTCGGCGCTGGCGGTCAGGAAAATCTTCAAGGGCGCCTCGGGAAACACCACGGTTCCCATGTCACGGCCATCAGCCACCAGGCCCGGCGGCTCCTGAAACGCCCGCTGGCGCTGCAGCAACGCATCACGCACGGCCGGCAGCGCGGCAACCTGGGAAGCCCAGGAGCCGACTTGTTCGTTACGCAGGTCATCCGTCACATCATCCCCTTCGAGGATGATGCGCTGGGGATGACCTTCCGTCGCGCCGACGAACTGCACATCCAAGTGTGCCGCCAGCAGCTTCAGGGATTCTTCGTTGGTCAGATCGACGCCATGGTTGCGAGCGGCAAATGCCAGCAGGCGGTACAGCGCGCCGGAATCCAGCAGGCACCAGCCCAGGCGCTTGGCCAGGATGCCGGCGATCGTGCCTTTGCCCGAGCCGCTTGGCCCGTCGATGGTAATCACCGGTGCTTTGATATTCACAATTGAGCCTCTTGGGCAACACGGATGCCGACTTGGGCACACAGTGTAAGAAAGTTCGGAAAAGACGTAGCAACATTGGCGCAGTCATGGATACGAATCGGCGCCGCCGCCCGTAGGGAAGCCACGCTGAACGCCATGGCAATCCGGTGATCGCCATGGGCGTGCACGTCACCACCGCCCATCAGGCCACCGTCAATGATAATCCCATCAGGGGTCGGTTCACACTTCACCCCCAGTGCCAGCAGACCATCGGCCATGACCTGAATACGGTCGGACTCCTTCACGCGCAGCTCTTGCGCCCCACGCAACACGGTCCGCCCTTCGGCACAGGCTGCCGCGACGAACAGCACCGGGAACTCATCGATGGCCAACGGCACCAGCGCTTCGGGAATCTCGATCCCCTTCAATGACGCCGCACGCACCCGCAAGTCCGCCACAGGCTCGCCGCCGACTTCGCGCTGATTTTCCAGGGTGATATCCGCCCCCATCAGCCGCAGAATCTCGATTACCCCGGTACGCGTCGGATTGACCCCCACGTGCTCCAGCAAAAGCTCGGAACCCTCGGCGATCGATGCCGCCACCAGGAAAAATGCGGAGGAGGAAATATCCCCCGGCACTTCTATATGGGTGGCGATCAAGGCATGACCAGACTCCAGCGAAGCCGTCGCGCCCTCCACCGCCACCGGGTAACCAAAACCGCGCAACATGCGTTCGGTATGGTCACGGGTCGGTGCCGGTTCGGTCACGGCGGTCTTGCCCTCGGCATACAACCCCGCCAGCAACAGGCAAGACTTGACCTGGGCACTGGCCATCGGCATGGCGTACGTCAGGCCTTTCAACGCCTGCCCCCCCCGAATAGCCAGCGGCGGACGCCCTTCCGGCCCGGTCTCGATCACCGCGCCCATGTCCCGCAGAGGCTTGGCCACGCGATTCATCGGGCGCTTGGACAGGGACGCGTCGCCGGTCAGCACACTGTCGAAGCGCTGCGCAGCCAGCAAACCGGACAGCAGGCGCATCGACGTACCGGAGTTACCCAGGTAGATCGGCCCCGGTGCCGCCTTCAAGCCATGCAACCCCACGCCATGAATGGTCACGCGCCCATGGTGCGGCCCTTCAATCACCACGCCCATGTCACGAAACGCCTGCAACGTCGCCAAGGCGTCCTCGCCTTCGAGGAAACCTTCGACCTCAGTCACCCCCTCGGCCAACGAACCCAGCATGATCGACCGATGGGAGATCGACTTGTCACCCGGCACCCGAATGCGTCCGCTCAAGCGGCCGCCCGGGTTGGCGAGGAAGGTCAGGTCATCGGTGTTCACTGCGGTTTCCATGTAGGCCCGGCGCGCCAGGATCTTGCTGAAATGCTCACGCGCCACCCGCGCACGGGTGAACACGCCCAATAATTGATGGCCATCTCCGGCATCGACCGCGTCGCGCAATGCGTCGAGGTCACTGCGGAAGGTGTCCAGGGTGCGCAACACCGCTTCGCGATTGGCGAGGAAGATGTCGTGCCACATCACCGGATCGCTGCCGGCAATCCGCGTGAAGTCGCGGAAGCCACCGGCGGCGTAACGGAAAATCTCAAGGTTTTCGTTGCGCTTGGCCAGCGAGTCCACCAGGCCAAATGCGAGCAAATGCGGCAAATGACTGGTCGCCGCCAGCACTTCGTCGTGACGCTCGACCTGCATGTGCTCGACATCCGCCCCCAGCTCACGCCACAGACGATCCACCACCGCCAACGCGTCCGGGTCGGTTTGCGCAAGCGGCGTCAGGATGACTTTGTGGCGACGGAACAGCTGCGCATTCGACGCTTCCACCCCGCTCTGCTCGGAACCGGCAATCGGATGGCCCGGCACGAAGCGCGCGGGCATGCCGCCAAACGCCTGTTGCGCCGCACGCACCACATTGCCCTTGGCACTGCCGACGTCCGTCAGGATCGCCTGGCCCAGGTCCATGCCCGCCAACACGGCCAGCAACTTCTCCATGGCCAGGATCGGCACGGCCAGCTGGATCACGTCAGCGCCCTGGCACGCGAGCGCCAGGTCCGCCTCACAACGATCCACCACCCCCAACTCAACCGCCAACGTGCGCGATTGCGGGTCCAGGTCCACACCGACCACTTCGCCGCACAGCCCGCTTTCACGCAGGCCTTTGGCGAAAGAGCCGCCGATCAACCCCAGACCGACCACCACCAGGCGACCGATCATAGGCACAGCAGGTTGCAATGCAGTGACATCAACCACGAGCCAGAACCTTGGCCAACGCCTCCAGGAAGCGGCTGTTTTCAGCCGGCAAACCGATGGTGATGCGCAGGTGGTTCGGCATGCCGTAGTTGGCCACCGGACGCACGATCACGCCTTCGCGCAGCAGGCCCTGGAAGACCGGGGCAGCCACTTGGCCGAGGTCGACGCAGATGAAGTTGCCCTTGGATGGAATCCAGCCCAGGCCCAGCTCACGGAAGCCTTGCTGCAACTGCAACATGCCGCTTTCGTTGATGCGGCGGCCTTCTTCCAGGTACTCGGCATCCTTCACCGCCGCACAGGCCGCCGCCAGGGCGAGGCTGTTGACGTTGAACGGCTGGCGCACGCGACTCAGCACGTCAGCGACGACCGCGCTGGACAAACCGTAGCCGACCCGCAGCGACGCCAGGCCGTAAGCCTTGGAGAAGGTGCGCGAGACCAGCAGGTTCGGGTAGGCAGCCAGGAAATCCAGGCCGTCCGGCAGGTCGCTGCCTTCGGCGTATTCGATGTACGCCTCGTCCAGCACCACCAGCACGTGCTCAGGCACGTCTTGCAGGAAGTCGTTCAGCGCCTGAGCGTCGAACCAGGTGCCTGTCGGGTTGTTCGGGTTGGCGATAAACACCACGCGGGTCTGTGCGTCGATGGCCGCCAGCATGGCCGGCAGGTCATGACCCCATTCCTTCGCAGGAATAATGCGCGCGTCAGCGCCGACCGCCTGGGTCACGATCGGATAGACCGCGAACGCATGTTCACTGAACACCGCGTTCAGGCCCGGCGCCAGGTAGGCACGACCGACCAGCTCAAGAATGTCATTGGAGCCGTTACCCAGGGTCACTTGGTTCAGCTCGACCCGGCACTTCTCCGCCAGCAGGGACTTGAGCGCAAAGCCGTTGCCATCGGGATAGCGGGTCAGCTCAGCCAACTCTTCACGGATCGCCGCCAGCACTTTAGGGCTAGGGCCCAGCGGGTTCTCGTTGCTCGCCAACTTGACGATTTTGGACGGATCCAGGTTCAACTCACGCGCCAGCTCGTCCACAGGCTTGCCCGGAACGTAAGGCGACAGTTGTTGCACGCCCGGCTGAGCCAGGGCGAGGAAGTTGCCACTCATGTTAACGCCTCACAGAACCGCTTTCGGGTAAGAGCCCAGCACCTTGAGTGCGACGGCTTCCTGACTGATTTTCTCGAGCACGCCTTTGACCAGTGGGTCGCGGTGATGGCCGATGAAGTCGATAAAGAACACGTAAGTCCATTTACCGCTGCGCGAAGGACGAGTCTCGATGCGCGTCAGGTCAATCCCGTTGTCGTGGAACGGCACCAGCAGTTCATGCAGCGCGCCGGGCTTGTTGCTCATGGAGACGATGATCGAAGTCTTGTCGTCGCCGGTCGGCGGCACTTCCTGGCTGCCGATCATCAGGAAGCGCGTGGAGTTGTCCGGGCGGTCCTCGATTTTTTCGGCCAGGCGCGTCAGGCCGTACAGGCCCGCCGCCATATCACCGGCGATGGCCGCCGAGTTCCACTCACCCTTGACCCGCTTGGCCGCTTCGGCGTTGCTGGAGACCGCCACGCGCTCGACATTCGGGTAATGCGCATCCAGCCACTTGCGGCACTGAGCCAGGGACTGGGCGTGGGAATAGATACGGCTGATGCTGTCGGTCTTGGTGTTCTCGCCCACCAACAGGTGGTGGTGGATACGCAACTCGACTTCGCCGCAGATCACCATGTCGTGCTCGAGGAAGCTGTCCAGCGTGTGGTTGACCGCGCCTTCGGTGGAGTTTTCCACCGGCACCACGCCAAAATTTACCGCGCCGGCTGCCACTTCACGGAACACCTCGTCGATCGCCGCCATGGGCTTGCTGATCACTGCGTGACCGAAGTGCTTCATGGCCGCCGCTTGGGTGAAGGTGCCCTCAGGGCCCAGATAAGCCACTTTCAGCGGCTGCTCCAGCGCCAGGCACGAGGACATGATTTCACGGAACAACCGCGCCATTTCCTCGTTGCCCAACGGACCCTTGTTGCGTTCCATAACGCGCTTGAGCACCTGGGCTTCACGCTCAGGCCGGTAGAACACCGGCACTTCACCTTCCGCCAGGGACGCCATCTTCACGCGTGCCACTTCCTGGGCGCACCGCGCGCGCTCACTGATCAGTTCCAGGACTTTCTCGTCCAGGCTATCAATGCGTACGCGCAGGGCCTTGAGTTCTTGCTCAGACATTAGCCGTGTTCCTTTTCGAACTCTGCCATGTAGGCAATCAGCGCCTTGATGGCGTTGATGTCGACAGCGTTGTAGATGGAGGCGCGCATGCCACCGACCGAACGGTGACCCTTGAGGTTCAGCAGGCCGCGTTCGTCGGCACCGGCCAGGAATGGCTTGTCCAGGCGATCGTCAGCCAGGCGGAACGGCACGTTCATCCACGAGCGGTCGGTCAGGTTGATCGGGTTGCTGTACAGGCCGCTGGCGTCGATGAAGTCGTACAGGGTGCGCTTCTTCTCTTCGTTGAGCTTGCCCATGGCGGCGACGCCGCCCTGCTCTTTCAGCCACTCGAAGACTAGGCCGGACAGGTACCAGGCGAACGCCGGCGGGGTGTTGTACATCGAGCCGTTATCAGCCGCGACCTTGTAGTTGAGCATGGTCGGGCACAGCGAACGGGCACGCCCCAGCAGGTCTTCGCGGATGATGTTGACCAGGATGCCGCTCGGGCCGATGTTCTTCTGCGCACCCGCGTAGATCATGCCGTACTTGGACACATCGATCGGGCGCGAAAGGATGTCAGAAGACATGTCGCACACCAGCGGAACGTCGCCGACTTCCGGTACCCAGTCGAATTCCAGGCCGCCGATGGTTTCGTTCGCTACGTAATGCACGTAGGCGGCGTCCTTCGACAGCTTCCACTCGTTCTGGCCGGGAATGGCAAAGTAATCGTAAGGCTTGGCGGTGCCCGCCACATTGACGTGACCGTAGCGGGAGGCCTCTTCAATGGCTTTCTGACCCCAGATACCGGTGTCGATGTAGTCGGCAGTGCCGTCTTCCGGCAGCAGGTTCAGCGGGATCTGGGCGAACTGCTGGCTCGCGCCGCCCTGCAGGAACAGCACTTTGTAGTGGGAGGGGATGCCCAGCAAGTCGCGCAGATCCTGCTCGGCTTTGGTGGCAATGGACACGAACTCATCGCTGCGATGGCTCATTTCCATCACGGAGAGGCCTTTTCCATGCCAGTCGAGGAGTTCACCCTGCGCACGCTGCAGGACTGCTTCAGGAAGCGCCGCGGGACCGGCACAGAAGTTATAGGCTCTCTTGCTCACATCCAATCTCACTCTGATCTGGTGGGGTGGTGCAATAAACGGGTGTTTCAATACTTTCATAAGGGACAAACAACAAGGGGGCGAATCTTCATCCGCCCCCTGTGTGTCCGCTTATTCCTGCGGTTCTTCTTCGTCTGCGGCAGCATCGAGGGTTGGCTCGTCGACGTTGTCATCGCCTGCTGCGATCACCTCGCCTTCAAATTCCTCGCCTTCCAGCTCTTCGCCTTCGACTTCCGACGGCTCCTGGACACGCTCCAGGCCGACCAGTTTTTCGTCCTTGGCCAGCTTGATCAAGGTCACGCCCTGGGTGTTACGGCCCAGGCTCGACACTTCAGCCACACGGGTACGCACCAGGGTGCCCTGGTCGGAAATCAGCATGATTTCCTCGCCGTCGAGCACCTGGACCGCGCCGACCAGACGGCCGTTGCGGTCGTTGCTGACCATGGCGATCACGCCCTGGCCGCCACGCTTGTACTCCGGGAACTCGCTGATGGCCGTACGCTTGCCATAACCGCGCTCGGAAGCGGTAAGGATCTGGCTGCCTTCTTCCGGGATCAGCATCGAAATCAGCTTCTGCCCTTCCGGCAGGCGCATGCCGCGCACACCGCGGGCGGTACGGCCCATGGCACGAACGTCGGATTCCTTGAAACGCGTCACCTTGCCACCGTCGGAGAACAGCATGACTTCACGCTCGCCATCGGTGATGGCGGCGGAGATCAGTACGTCGCCTTCGTCCAGCTCCAGGGCGATCAGGCCCACGCTGCGTTGACGGCTGAAGGATTCCAGCGGGGTCTTCTTCACGGTGCCTTTGGCGGTCGCCATGAAGATGAAGTGACCTTCGGTGTATTCCTCGACCGGCAGCATGGTGGTGATGTATTCATCACTGTCCAGCGGCAGCAGGTTGACCAGCGGACGACCACGGGCGGCACGCGACGCTTCCGGGATTTCGTAGGTTTTCAGCCAGTACACCTTGCCCTTGCTGGAGAACAGCAGCAGCGTGGTGTGACTGTTGGCGACCAGCAGGTGAGCGATGTAGTCCTCATCCTTGACGCCGGTAGCCGATTT